>DASQOS010000577.1:0-2637 GCA_035644375.1 Rhizobacter sp. | reverse complement strand
GGGCATTCTGAATGAAGCTCATCCTGAAACAGATCGGCTGGCTTTTTGGCGCTTTGCTCGTGTTGTATGGCGCGCTGCTGGCCATCAGCCTGCTGCTGGTGCCACCTGCGTCGGTGGGCGCGCGCCTGGACACGGGCCGCGCGGCAGCATCGCTGTTCCTGACCGAACCCAAGTACGTTTTCATGGCGCGCAGCCAACTGAACACCGAGGCCGACAAGGTGTTGCTGCTGGGCGCATCCAACATGCTGTTCGGCTTCAAGCAAGCCCGGCTGCAGGCCCTGGTGCCCGACGTCGAGGTGCACAACCTGTCGGTGAGCGGCTCCAACATCACGCAGATCGGCCAGATCGTCGATCTGGTGCGCGAGGTTCAGACGCCCGAAGCGCGGCGCCACAACACCTATGTGATCGGCCTGTGGTACGGGCTGTTTGCCGATGACAAGGCGCGCTGGTACACGGCCGATCGGAACCCGGGCGACACCGATATCGACATCGAGCGCTACCGCTATGGCTTCTACGAACGCACCGCCGCCGGCCCCAGGCCCTTGCTCGCGCCGCAGCACCTGGATGTCGGCGTGTTGCTGATCCACCCCTATCTCGTCATGGAGCGCGCGGCTCGCGACCTGACCCGGTCGCTGCGTCAATTCATGGCCGCCAAACCGCCGCCCATCACCGACGCGCAACGTGATGCGATGGTGCTCAGCGAGGCCGACAAGCAGAAGTATCTGGAGTTCTGGCGCGACTACATGGGCCATGCGAAGTCGCTAGCCGACGCTTCGCTGCACGTGCTCGAATACACTGTCGACAGCATCCTGTCCGAAGGTGGCCGTGTGATCCTGATCGACCTGCCGATTCCTCGGTGGCACATTCAAGGCTCCGAGTTGGCCGCCGACTACCAGCAGCGCATCCATCCCCTGCTGGCCGACATGCAGTCTCGCAGCGGGGTCGTGGTGCTGCACATGGCCAACATCATGACCGATGACGACTTCACCGACGAGGTGCATCCGAAGCCACGCATGACCGAACAATGGGTTCAGTATCTCGCCACCGCATTGGGTGGCCACCTGGAAATGACGCGGGCGCGATCTGCCGGCGCACGTTGACCTGCCTGTTCTTTCGTCCCACCACGCACATCAGGAACCCGCCATGAGCATCGATGCCATTTATGCCAAGCTGACCGACATCTTCCACGACGTGTTTGACGACGCAAGCATCGTTGTGCAGCCGCAATTGACCGCCGACGATGTGGACGAGTGGGACAGCCTCAGCCACATCCGCCTGGTGCTGGCCGTCGAGAAGAAATTCGGCCTGAAATTTTCGGCCGCCGAAGTCGGGCGCCTGAAGAACGTGGGCGAGTTCGTCTCACTGATTCAATCCAAGGCCGCCTGACGCTCATGCAGCAAGCGCAGGTCCTGACGCTGGGCGAGTTGGCGCCGGGCATGCAGACGGTGGTCGACTTCACCGTCACGGCGCAGCAGATGCAGCAGTTCGCCGAGCTGTCCGGCGACTTCAACCCCTTGCACCTTGACGACGCGTTCGCGCGTGGCAAAGGCTTTGAAGCTGCCGTCGTGTACGGCGCCTTGATGGTGGCCAAGGTGTCGCAGCTGATCGGCATGCGTTTGCCGGGCCGCGACAGCGTCTGGGCCAGCCTGGCGCTCGATTTTAGAAAACCCTTGTACGTGGGGCAGGCGGCCCAGGTCGAAGGTGTGGTGGCCGAGGTGTCCGAATCGACCGGCATGGTCGCACTGAAGCTGACAGTGCGTGCCGCGGGCAAGGTGTTGGCCAAAGGTTCGGCGGAGGTGGTCGTTGGACGCTGACCCGAGCCATGCGCCGAAATGGTTTCTGGTGTCAGGCGGGTCCGGCGGCATCGGCGCATCTGTCTGCGATCAACTGGCGGCGCAGGGATATGTGCCCATCGTGGGATATCACCGCAACGCGCTTGCGGCCGAGGCGGTTGCGCTGCGCAGCGGCGGTCGTGCGCTCGCGCTGGACCTGAGCAGCGAGGCGTCCATTCAGGCCGCGGTGTCTGCGCTCGAAGACGCACCCGTGTTGGCCGGCCTGGTGCTCGCCGGCTCGCCGCCCTTGTCGCTGACACCGTTCGGCAAGATCACCCCCGACGACATGCACCAGCAGTGGCAGGTCAACGTGCTCGGTCCGCAACGCCTGCTGGCCGAGTTGGTCCGCCGGTGCTTTCGCAAGCACAAGCAAGGCGCGGTGGTGGGTGTTTTGACACAGGCGATGGGCGGATCGGACAGCGGCATCGCAGGCGCTTCGTCCGGCATGGGCGCCTATGTGATCGCCAAACATGGCATGGCCGGCGTGCTGGCGATGTTGGCCGCCGACTACCCCTGGTTGCGTGTGCGGGCGGTGAAGCCCGGCTACACCCAAACCCGAATGCTCGAAGCATTCGACGAACGCTTTCTCGACATGCAGCGCGAGAAAGCCCCTTTCCAGACACCTGAACAGGTGGCATCGCTCATTGTCCAGGAGGCGATCGGCTCATGAGCAACCCTCTCTATTCCCAACTCGCGTGGCTGCCGGCGGCACCCGACGACTTCTCAACTCAGTGCCGTCAATGGCTCGACGACCCGGTGGATCTGGGCCAGCGCCTGCAGCGCCTGGCCAACCACGGGCTGGACG
>DASQOS010000576.1:0-4171 GCA_035644375.1 Rhizobacter sp. | reverse complement strand
GAGCTTGACGCGGGCGCCATTGGCGCCGAGGTTGGCGAGCATTTCAGCCAGCGCCAGACGCAGCGGCGGCCCTGCCATCTGCTCGACCCACACCGTGCACAACTGCCCCTGGGCGGCGGCCAACAGCACCCGGCCGGCGCTGCCCGGCGCGGCCAGCACGCTGCCGGGCTGACCCGAAAGCAGGCTGTCCGTGTTGCCGTGTGTCAGATCGGCCGGCTCGAAGCCTTGCGACAAGGCCCAATCGACCGCCGCCGAGGCTTGGCCCTGGTGCTGCACACAAGCCCGCTCGAACAGCCGCGCCACGGCCTGAGCTGAAGTCCAGGGAGACGCCGCTTCGGGCGTCGGCGTCACGAGAGAGTCGTGTGCTGGTTCCTGCGGCTGTGTCTGGGCTTGGGCACCGAAGGCGGCCACGACGCCCGTCAAGAAGCGCAGCCAGGCGGCGAACTGGCGCAAGCGACGGGCACGGGGTGTTGGCTGCATCGGCCCAGCATAAAAGGCCCGAGAGGTTTTCGGCATCCGGTCTTGTGCCACGGTGAATCGGCGCATCGTGGACGAGGCCCGCAGCGCCTGTCCGCGCCCCACCCCCCGACAGAGTGCACGGCCTTGCAAGGCCTTCAGAAGCGCGCAAGTTGCCACGATGTTCACCTGCTATTTCGTGTTTACCCTGGGCTTGCGCAAGCTAACCTTTGAAAAGCCTGTCCATTCGCGTAGCAGGTGCCCAACAAAGTCTGCTTTCGCAGTTGGACATGACCATGAAGAAGATTTGGCGCCGAGGCATTCCTTTCTCACCCGAAGTCGCTCCCCTGGTGGCGCGCATGCCGGTGGTCGACGAGTACCGCGAGTCGCTGTTGCGGCTGCAAGGCGTGTGGGACAGCCTGTCCATGCTCGGCCAGATGAGCGGCACCTTGCCCGACATCGGCGCCACGCGCAGCGCCTTCCAGGCGTTGACTGAAAAACTGCTCGACAGTTTGGGCCGCTGCCTGCTGACCAACCTCGTGCAGCGCATGCGCAACCAGGGCCAGGTCGCGATCGACATCCTGGTTCGCAACCTGTTCGAGCGCACCGCCGACATCGGCTTTCTGGCCACCGACACCGCGTTGCGCGACTTCATGCAGGCCTGCGCCGGATCTGCCACGCCCGACGCGGACCTGCGGCAGCGCCTGGAAGCGCGCTTCGCCGACTACGCCGCCAAGTACAGCGTCTACGACGACATCATCGTGTTGGCGTCCGACGGCCGCGTGCTCGCGCGGCTCGACGCCAGCATCAACGCAAATTCCTGCCACGAACCTTGGCTGGGCGAGGCGCTCGGCGGGGCGCCCTACGTCGAGCGCTTCGGGGCCTCGCCGGTCATGGGCGGCCGCGTGTCGCTGCTTTATGCCACCGGCATCCGGGTCGGCAGCCGGGTCGAAGGCGCGTTGTGCCTGTCGTTCAAGTTCGACGGCGAGATGCGCGGCGTGTTCCAACAACTGCTGTCGGCCGATGACCCCGCGGTGATCGCGCTGGTCGATGCGGCGGGCCAGGTGCTGGCATCGTCGGACCGCTGGCAACTGCCGCTGGGCGCAACCCTGCCCGGCGCCGCTGCGGCCGGCAGCGCAGCGCCAAGCCACCATCACCTGCGATTCGCAGGACGCGAATACCTGTGCGTCTCGGCGCTTGCCACCGGCTACGAGGGCTACCAAGGGCCGGGCTGGTCGGCGCGTGTCATCGTGCCGATTGACCACGCCTTCACGCAACAAGACGACAGCACCGAGGCGACATCCGCACCGGATGCGCTGACCGGCCACATCGACACCCGGCAACTCTTCACCGAAGATCTGCGCAGCATTCCGCAAGAGGCCTTGCGCATTCAGCGCGATCTGTCGCGCGTGCTGTGGAACGGCAAGCTCCAACCGCGCGTCGAAGGCGCGTCGCAAGCCTTCACCGCCACGCTGCTGCGCGAAGTCGGCCTCACCGGCGACCGCATTCGGCAGGTCTTCGATCAGGCCACCGACAACCTGCAGAGTTCCACGCTGTCGGCCGTGTTCGACCAGGCACGCCACCATGCGCGGCTGGCCATCGACATCATGGACCGCAACCTCTACGAGCGCGCCAACGACTGCCGCTGGTGGGCGCTCGACGGCGTGCTGCGCCAGACCCTGGCTCAGCCTGCGGACCAGCGTGACGCCGACGCCGCAGCCGCCGTGCTGCGCCGAATCAACGGCCTGTACACCGTGTATGCGCTGCTGGTGCTGTTCGACACGCAGGGCCGCGTGGTCGCGGTGTCCGACCCCGCTGCGTCCGCCTGGCAAGGCCGGCTGCTGGATGCGCCGTGGGTGCGCCAGACGCTGGCACTGCGCGACGCGCAAAGCTACGCCGCGTCCCGCCACCAGCCGAGTGCGCTGTATGCCGACCGCGCCACCTGCGTGTTCGCCGCGGCCGTGCGCACGCCGGATGCGGCGCACGTCAGCGGCGGCATCGCCATCGTGTTCGATGGCGCACCGCAGTTCGAAGCGATGCTGCATGACGCGTTGCCTCAAAACGGCGAATCGCAATCGCCCGGCTCGGCCTTCAGCCTGCTGGTCACGCGCAGCGGCACGGTGGTGGCCAGCAGCGACGCTCGCTGGCCGGTGGGCAGCGCCGCAGCGCTGCCGCCCGGCTTGCCGGCATTGCCACGTGGTGCGGCGGAGACCGCCGTGCTCGACATCGACGGCATCGCCTACGCGGCGGGCTACAGCATGTCCGGCGGCTACCGTGAATACCGCAGCGCAGAGGCCGGCGCGCCGGACGACGTGGCCGCGCTGGTGCTGTTGCGCCTGGGTCCGCAACGGGCCAGGCCCGGCGCCGCGACCGCGGCAATCGATGTCCCGCCGATCACGAAACGCTTGGCAAACCAGACCCTGCTGTCCATCGCCAGCTTCATCAGCGACGGCCAGTGGCTCGGCCTGCCCGCCGCGGCCACGCTGCAAGCCATGCAGCGCCCGCGCATCGCCGCGATTCCGAACGCGCCGGCCCACCTGCTCGGCATGACGCTGTTCGAAGGCCAGCTGCTTCCCGTGGTGGACGTGGCCCAGCTGCGCAGCCAGCGCGCCAGCAGCGATGTGGATGCGCCGGTCATCGTGCTGCAAGGCCCGGGCGGACACCGCTTCGCGTTGCGTGTGGACGAACTCGGGCCGGTGTTCGACGTGCCAGAGAGCGAGCTTCAGCCCGTCAACAATTCAATGCGCGGAGACACCGGGGAAAAGCTCGTCAGCAGCAACCAACAGATGCTGATCCTGCTGGACATGGATCAACTGATGCTGTCGGCGGGGGTGGTCAAGGCGGGGAGCGCCGTGCCGGCTTGAGACGGATCAGCACAGGGGGATGACGGTCCGGCCCGCCAGCAGCGTCACAAACGATCGCGAACCCAGCCTGGCACCGAAGCCAGCGCCTCGGCCAGGTGCGACGGGTCGGTGCCGCCGGCCATCGCCATGTCGGGTTTGCCGCCGCCCTTGCCGCCCACCTGCTGCGCGACGAAGTTGACCAGCTCGCCGGCCTTGATCTTGCCGGTGCTGTCGGCGGTCACGCCGGCCGCCAGTTGCACCTTGCCGCCGTCCACCGCGGCGAGCACGATGGCCGCGGTCTTGAGCTTGTCCTTGAGCTTGTCCAGCGTTTCACGCAAGCCCTTGGCGTCGGCCCCATCGAGCACGGCCGCCAGCACCTTGATGCCTTTGACATCGACCGCCTGCGACAGCAGCTCGTCGCCTTGCGACGAGGCCAGCTTGCCCTTCAGCGCGGCCAGCTCCTTCTCCAGCGACCGCACCTGCTCCAGCACCTGGCCCAGGCGCGCCGGCACTTCGGCGGGCGCCGCCTTCAGCGTATGCGCCAGCTGGTTCACGGTGCCCTCCAGCGACTGCAGATACGCCAGCGCGTTGCCGCCGGTCACCGCTTCGACGCGGCGCACGCCGGCCTGGATACCGGACTCGGACACGATCTTGAACAGCCCGATGTCGCCGGTGCGTTCCACATGCGTGCCACCGCACAGTTCGCGGCTGCTGCCGATGTCGAGCACGCGGACTTCGTCGCCGTACTTCTCGCCGAACAGCATCACGGCGCCGGTTTTTTGCGCCTCGTCAATCGGCAGCACGCGTGCCTGGGTGGCGGCGTTGGCCAGGATCTCGGCGTTGACGAGGGCCTCGACCTTGGCGATGTCGGC
>DASQOS010000575.1:0-17107 GCA_035644375.1 Rhizobacter sp. | reverse complement strand
CAACGCCGATCTGAGGCTGTGGCACCCCGACCAGCTGCAAGATCAGGCACCGATTGCGCTGCAGGTGAGCGCGGGCCCGCTCAAAGTCGATGCGCAGCTGAACTTCACGCCGCGACGTCGCCGCAATTGAGTCTCAGCGCCGCCGCGTTCTCGCCGTTGCGCGTCGCGCACAACGTCCTCCTGGAAATGCCATGCCGGTGATCACCTGCATCGAAGACCTTCGCGTGCTCGCGAAAAAGCGCGTGCCGCGCATGTTCTACGACTATGCCGATGCCGGCTCGTGGACCGAAGGCACCTACCGCGCCAACGAAAGCGATTTCAAAGCCATCCAGCTGCGCCAGCGGGTGGCCGTCAACGTCGCATCGCGTTCCGTGCGCACGACGCTGGCGGGCCAGGCTGCCGCCATGCCCGTGGCGATTGCGCCCACCGGCATGACCGGCATGCAGCACGCCGACGGAGAGATCCTGGCGGCGCAGGCGGCACAGGCTTTCGGCGTGCCGTTCACGCTGTCGACCATGAGCATTTGCTCGATCGAAGACATCGCTGCCCACACCACCGCGCCATTCTGGTTTCAGCTCTACGTGATGAAAGACCGCGGCTTCATCGAGCGGCTGATCGACCGCTGCAAGGCCGCGCGTTGCAGCGCGCTGATGCTGACGCTGGACCTGCAAATCCTCGGGCAACGCCACAAGGACTTGAAGAACGGCCTGTCGGCGCCGCCCCGGCCCACGCTGGCCAACCTGATCAACCTGGCGACCAAGCCGCGCTGGTGTCTGGGCATGCTGGCCACCAGGCGCCACAGCTTCGGCAACATCGTCGGCCACGTCAGCGGCGTGGCCGATCTGTCCTCGCTCAGCGCATGGACCGCCGACCAGTTCGATCCGACGCTGAGCTGGGATGACGTGGCCTGGGTCAAGCAGCGCTGGGGCGGCAAGCTGATCCTCAAAGGCATCATGGATGCCGAGGACGCACGGCGTGCCGCCGATTGCGGCGCCGATGCGATCGTGGTCTCCAACCATGGCGGGCGCCAGCTCGATGGCGCCCCTTCTTCCATCCGCGCGCTGCCAGGCATCGTCGACGCCGTCGGCGCACGCACCGAGGTGTGGATGGACGGCGGCATTCGCAGCGGACAGGATGTGTTCAAGGCCGTGGCGCTCGGCGCCAAAGGCACGCTGATCGGACGCTCGTTCCTCTATGGCCTGGGCGCGATGGGTGAAGCCGGCGTGACCCAGTGCCTGCAGATCATCCAGAACGAACTCGACCTGACGATGGCTTTTTGCGGCCACACCGACATTCGCCAAGTCGACAAAGGCGTGCTGTGGCCTGGCACCTTTCCGAGCTAAGGATGCACTGAACAAGTCCGCGCCGTGCGCGGCGCGGACTTGTTCAGTGCATCCCTAAGCACCCACGCAGGCACGGCCTACAGCTGGCGCGTCTCGAAGGTGTTGCACTGCTTCACGCTGCCGGTCTGAAAACCGCGCTTGAACCAGCTCACGCGCTGCGCGCTGCTGCCGTGGGTGAAGGTCTCGGGCTGGACCGTGCCGCGCGACTTGCGCTGCAAGGTGTCGTCGCCGATCTGCGAGGCCGCATTCAAGGCCTCTTCCACGTCGCCCTGTTCCAGGATCTGGCGCGCGGCCTGCGCGTGGTAGGCCCACACGCCGGCAAAGCAATCGGCTTGCAGTTCCACACGCACGCTCAATGCATTTTGCTGCGCGGGCGTGGTGCGGCCGCGCATGGCGTCGACCTTGCCGGTGATGCCCATCAGGTTCTGCACGTGGTGCCCGACCTCGTGGGCAATCACGTAGGCCTGGGCAAAATCACCCGGCGCGCCGAGCTTGGTGCGCAGGGTTTCGTAAAAGTCCAGGTCGATGTAGACCTTCTGGTCGCCGGGGCAATAGAACGGCCCCATCGCCGATTCGCCGCGCCCGCAGGCAGTCGCCTGGCTGCCGCGGTAAAGCCGCAGCTTGGGTTCGCGGTAGGTGCTGCCCATTTGCCTGAACTGCTCGCGCCACACGTCTTCGGTGTCGGCCAGCACGGTGGACACGAAGCGCGCCATGGGGTCGTCGGCCGGCGGCTTGCCGGCAGGGGCCTGGTGCGTGGTCGGCGCCGACACGCCGCTGCCATCGAGCAGGCCCAGCAGGGTCAGCGGGTTGATGCCGAAGATCCAGCCGGCCACGACGGCCACCACCAGCGTGCCGAGGCCGACGCCACGTCCACCGCCGAAAGAAAAGCCGCCGCCGCCCTCGCCGCTGGAACGCGCATCTTCCACGTTGTCGCTTTCGCGATTGCCTTCCCACTTCATGCCGTTCCCCGCAGTTGGCCGAAGTGCCATGGTATCGAAGCGCAGCCCCGAACCGCGGACCCGCGATGACGGCACTGCCGACACCCGAGGTCAGACAAACGCCCGCCGTGGCGCCGAAGACGCGTTTCAGTGCGTCGCGGTCGCGTTCGGCTGGGTGTATTGCGCGAACAGCCGCAGCGCCAAACGCCGCAGACTCGGGTCGGCCGTGCTGTGCGCCAGCGCCAGGTGCTCGAAGGCATAGGTGCGGTCGAACACCATGCGCGCCACATTCACCGCCAAAGCCTGCTGGGCCATCTTGCTGCGAAAGCGAGACAGCAGCTTCAGGTCGGCCATCAGCGGCGCCGAGCGCGAGGCAAGATCGCGCGGCGCCTTCAACGTGAACTGCTCCAACAGTGCATGCATCGCGGGCTCCGGGGTGACGGTGCCTGCACGATAAGACCCGACCGAGGCCCGTGATCCCCCGAATTGCGCCATCGGCACCGCTCAATCCGCAATGGACAAGCGGAGCGAAGTCCCCATCCAGCAGCGAATCGACTGGCCCCTCAAGCAACGCGCCATGGACGGGTTTCCCGGCCCGATGGGCGGCCTTGCAGGCCGCGGCGTCGCAGTGCGACACCTCTTCGCCAGGCACATCACGTCCACTGGACGTGATGTGTCCGGGCTCAGCCCCTTGGGGGCGGGAGCGCAGCGACTGGGGGGCTAAGCTCTAGGCAGCGTCACCCCGCGCTGCCCCTGGTACTTGCCGCCGCGGTCCTTGTAGCTGGTCTCGCAGACCTCGTCGCTCTCGAAGAACAACACCTGCGCGCAGCCTTCGCCCGCATAGATCTTGGCCGGCAAGGGCGTGGTGTTGCTGAACTCCAGCGTCACGTAGCCTTCCCACTCGGGCTCGAACGGCGTCACGTTGACGATGATGCCGCAACGCGCATACGTGCTCTTGCCCAGGCAGATGGTCAGCACGTTGCGCGGAATGCGAAAGTACTCGAGCGTGCGCGCCAGCGCGAAGCTGTTGGGCGGAATCACGCAGACATCGGAGTCCATGTCGACGAAGCTCTTCTCGTCGAAATTCTTCGGGTCCACCACCGTGCTGTAGATGTTGGTGAAGACCTTGAACTCGGGGGCGCAGCGGATGTCGTAGCCGTAGCTGCTGGTGCCGTAGCTGATGATCTTGTGGCCATCCGGCGACTGCCGCACCTGCCCCGGCTCGAACGGCTCGATCATGCCGTGCTGTTCGGCCATGCGGCGAATCCACTTGTCGCTCTTGATGCTCATGCGCGTCACGCCGTCGGCGTCGTTGGTCGGGTAGAAATCGGATTGTAGGGATGCGTCAGCGCGCGCCGACGGCGGCGCTGTCGAGCCGAACCTGCAGCGCCGCCAGCGGCAGCCTGACGGCCGAGCCCACCGATATCTGCGGGTTGGAGTAGCCGTCTGACTTGCCGGCCTCGCGCTCGCGCTGGTCGATCAGCTGGCGTGCCGCGGCGTGTGCCGCCTCGAACGAATGGGTGCTGCTGCGCAGCTGCTCGTCGTACATCGCGCGGCCGAAGAAGGTCAGTTCCGAACGGCTGCCGCAGCCGTAGGACGTGTGCTCGGCGTCGGCCGCAGTCATCACCAGTGTGCCGGGGTCGGACAGCGGCGCGATCCACGAGCCCGAGAAACACGCCGACACCGAGATCACGCGGTAGCGGATGCCGGCGTCGTCGAGCCAGGTCTTCAGCAGCTGCGGCGTGACCGGTTCGACGTCCAGCGGCCAGAACTCGGTGGCCAACTGGCCGTCCCTGGCGCCGTGCGACGTGAGGTGGATGAACAGGATGTCTTCGTCGCGGTCCATCAGCGACGCAGCCCGTTGAATGGCACGCTGCAGGTTGAGCCGCGTCGCCCACGGCAGGCTGGACGCCGTGCTGGCGTGGTTTTGCAGCTGGATCACATGGCCTTGCGCATCGAAGCGCGAACGCATCACGTCGCTCACCATGCTGGCCTCGCGAGCGAACACGTCTTCGCTGGCATAGGGCGCGAAGGTGATGGCGTACAGGTCGACCACGCCGGGCCGCTGCGGCTGCAGTGCGTTCAGCGCAGCGATCACGGCACCGGATTGCGCCTCGGCCACTTCCTGCGTCAGGTGCAGGCGCTTGTCGGCCAGCTCGGCCTTGGCTTTGGGCTCATCGGCGTACCAGAACGGCATCGGCGGAACGAACAGATCGAGCGCCGCCATCGCCACGATCACGAGCAGCACGGTCGCTCTCAACCCACTGCGCTCGGTCTGGCGGCACAGCAGCCAGGCGCCGGCCAGGGCGCCCCAGCCGACGACCAGCAGCGGAATGCCCCACAGCAACCACGCCACGCTGCGCGACGCCGAGGCTGCCGGCCAGTGCGTGAGCGCCAAGTACACACCCCACAGCGGCATCGAGATCAACAGCTGCTGCGCCAGCAGCACGCCGAACAGCACGGCCGCACCCGCTGCTTGCGGGCTGCGGCGGCCGACCAGCCAGCACACCCACAGCAGCAGGACGGTGCTGAGCCAGCCACTGTTGATGGCCTGCCAATAAAACAGCGCCGGACCTGCCACCGTGCCGCGCTGGAGCAGCACGCCCAGGCCGACCACCAGCACGGTGAGCAAGCCGATGGACGAGGGGCGTGCCTCGGGCCAGCGCGGCGCCTTGAACAGCGCGCTGCGCGCCCCGGCCCGCAGCCACGGCCCGAGCACGCCGCGGCCAACGCCCTCGGTCATGTGAACGGTTCTACTTGACCGTGACGCTGAGGGTCGCGCTCATGTCCTTGCCGTAGGACAGGTGGGCACCATCGGCAAACTGCATCGTGAGTTTGTAGGTGCCGGGCGGCAGCTTGACCTCGGTTTCGGTCTGGCCCTTGCCGAAATGCAGGTGGGTGTCGTCGGCCGGAATACCCTGGCCCGCGGCGATGCTGTCCTGGTTGATCAGCAAATGGTGGTGGCCGGTGCCGGGCAGCTGTTCGCCGGCCGGTTTGACTTCCATGCCGACCACGCCGAATTTCACCTTGAACGGACTGCTGACCGTCGCGCCGTTGACCGGTTCGACGAAGTAAACCCCTTTGCCGCTGGCCGGCGCCTTGTTCGGGTTCGCATCGGCGGCGAATGCGCCGGCCGCGCTAAAGCAAAGTACCGCAGAAACCGCGAATCGACGGATCATGGAGAGCTCCTCTTTCAAGTGGTTTTGGAAATGGAAATGGTCGGGAATTTCGACGAGAAATCCTTGCTGCGCTGGGCGATCTTCACGGCCAGTTGCCGCGCCATGCCCTTGTAGATCGCAGCGATCTCGCCCTCGGGATCGCTCACGACGGTGGGCGCACCCGAATCGGCCTGCACGCGAATACCCATGCTCAGCGGCAGCGAGCCCAGGAAATCCATGCCGTATTCGGCGGCCATTTTCTGGCCGCCTTCGGCACCGAAGACGTGTTCCACATGGCCGCATTGCGAACACACGTGCATGGCCATGTTCTCGACGATGCCGAGAATCGGCACACCGACTTTCTCGAACATCTTGATGCCGCGCCGGGCGTCGATCAGCGCGATGTCTTGCGGCGTGGTGACGATCACCGCGCCGGTCAAGGGCACGCGCTGGCTCAGCGTCAGTTGCACGTCGCCGGTGCCGGGCGGCATGTCGACGATCAGGTAATCCAGGTCGCGCCAGTTGGTCTGGCGCAGCAATTGGTCCAGGGCCTGCGTGGCCATCGGGCCGCGCCAGATCATCGCGTTGTCGGCTTCGACCAGAAAACCGATCGACATGACCTGCACGCCGTGGTTTTCCATCGGCTCCATGGTCTTGCCGTCGGCGCTGTCGGGCCGGCCCGACAAACCCATCATCATCGGCTGGCTCGGGCCGTAGATGTCGGCATCCAGGATGCCGACCGAAGCGCCTTCGGCGGCCAGCGCCAGCGCGAGGTTGGCCGCGGTGGTGCTCTTGCCCACGCCGCCCTTGCCCGACGCCACGGCGACGATGTTCTTTACCTTGGGCAGCAACTGCACGCCGCGCTGCACCGCATGCGGCACGATCTTGGTGGCCAGCAGCGGAATCACGTTGGCGACACCCGGCACCGTGCGCGCCGCCGACACCAGCGCCTGCGTCAGTGCAGCGATCTGGCTCTTGGCCGGGTAGCCCAGCTCCACCTCGAAGCTCAGGTCGCCGCCAGCGACACGCAGGTTCTTGAGCTGGCGCGTGCTGACGAAGTCCTTGCCGGTGTTCGGGTCGATGACGGTCTTGAGCGCGTCGAGCACAGCGGCTTCAGTGGGTTCGGACATGGCGGATCGGTTGTCGCTGAGCTTGGAGGGACAGGCAGTCTAGCGGAGTCACTTCGGCACGTGCCGATTGGGGTCGGCTCAGTTCCGTAACAATGCGGGCGTCCTTGGCTTGTGCAGCCGCCCAGCGGCGCAAATCGACTCGCATGCAACGAAGAAAACTGCTCGGCGCATTCGGCGCCGCCGCGGCCCTCGGGCGCGCCGCCCTGGTCTCCCCCGCCGCACAGGCGGCCGGACTGAAACCCCTCGGCAAGCCCCAGGCCTTCAGTTATGCCGGGCTGAAGGGCCAGGCGCGCGCACTGGCAGGCCGGCCCTACCAGCCGAGCCAGGTCAAGCTGCCGGCGGCCATCGGCGCGCTGGACTTCGACCAGTACCAGTCGATCCGCTTCCGGGACGACCATTCGCTGTGGGGCGACGAGAAGCTGCGTTTCCAGGTCAAGCTGTTCCACCTGGGCATGTTCTTCAAGCGCCCGGTGCAGATCTTCGAGGTCACCGACAACCAGGCGCAGGAACTGGCCTACGACCCGGCGATGTTCGACTACGGCAAGAGCGGCCTGGTCGGCTCGCAGCAGCCCAAGGACCTGGGCTTCGCGGGCTTTCGCATCAACTACCACCTGGCGCCGCGGCACGACGTGGCGGCCTTCCTCGGCGCGAGCTACTTTCGCTCGACCAGCGGCTCGCGCCAGTACGGGCTGTCGGCGCGTGGCCTGGCGGTCGACACGGCGCTGCCGCGGCCCGAGGAGTTTCCGGAGTTCGTCGACTTCTACATCGAGCGGCCGAGCGCCGACGCGAGCACGCTGGTGGTCTATGCGCTGCTCGATTCGCCGAGCATCACCGGCGCCTACCGTTTCGCGATCACGCCGGGCGAGTCAACGCTGATGGACATCGACGCCGCGCTCTACCCGCGCCAGGAAATCGAGCGCCTGGGCATCGCGCCGTGCACGAGCATGTTCCAGACCGGCGAGAACGACCGCCGCATGGACAACGACTGGCGGCCCGAGATCCACGACTCCGACGGCCTGTCGATGTACACCGGCAGCGGCGAATGGATCTGGCGCCCGCTGAACAACCCGAAGCAGCTGCGCTTCAACTCCTTCGCCGACAACAACCCGCGCGGCTTCGGCCTGCTGCAGCGCGACCGCAACTTCGACCACTACCAGGACGACGGCGTGTTCTACGAGCGCCGCCCCAGCCTGTGGGTCGAGCCGAAGACCGGCTGGGGCGCCGGCGCGATCCAGCTGACCGAGATCCCGACCGCCGATGAGACCTTCGACAACATCGTCGCGTTCTGGAACCCGGCGACCAAACCGCAGCCCGGCCAGGAAATGCTGTTCGGTTATCGCCTGTACTGGACCGCCGAGCCGCCGGCACGCTCGCCCTTGGCGCACGTGGTGGCCACGCGCACCGGCGTGGGCGGCATCGTCGGCCAGAAACGCCCGAAATACTCGCGGCGCTTCGCGATCGACTTCGCCGGCGGCGACCTGGGCCTGATCGATCCAAAAGTCGAGGTCACGCCGGTGATCGGCCTGTCCAGCGGCAAGACCGAGATCACGTCGGCACGGCCGCTGGCTTCGGTGCAGGGCTATCGCGCGATGTTCGATGTGGTGCCCGAGGCGAGCACCGAACCGATCACGATGCGCGTGTACCTGACGGTCGATGGCCAGCCGCTGAGCGAGACCTGGCTCTACGAATGGCTGCCGCCGCCATTGGCCGAGCGCAAGCTAATCTGAGGGTCGCACACGCGGGGAGCGGCGCCTAGAATCAAAGGCTCCCTCAACGTCCATGCCCGCCCGCCATGCCGCGCAAGCTCTTCGTCACCACTGCCCTGCCTTACGCCAACGCGCCGTTCCACGTCGGCCACATGATGGAGTACATCCAGGCCGACATCTGGGTGCGCTTCCAGCGCATGCTGGGCAACGAAGTGCACTTCGTGTGCGCCGACGATGCCCACGGCGCGCCGATCATGATCGCCGCCGACAAGGCCGGAAAGACGCCGCTGCAGTTCGTCGCCGAGATCGCTGCCGGGCGCAAGCAGTACCTCGACGGTTTTCACATCGGCTTCGACAACTGGCACTCCACCGACGGGCCGGAGAACCACGCGCTGGCGCAGGACATCTACCGCGCGCTGCGCAAGCAGGGGCTGATCGCCCAGCGCACGATCGAACAATTCTTCGACCCGGTGAAGGGCATGTTCCTGCCCGACCGCTACATCAAGGGCGAGTGCCCGAAGTGCTTTGCTGCGGACCAGTACGGCGACAACTGCGAGGTGTGCGGCGCCGTGTACGCGCCCACCGACTTGAAGAATCCGTACTCGGCGCTGAGCGGCGCCACGCCGGTGCTCAAGACCAGCGAGCATTACTTCTTTCAGCTCTCGGCGCAGCGCTGCATCGACTTCTTGAAGGAATGGACCCAGCAACCCGGCCGGTTGCAGCCCGAGGTGCTGAACAAGATCAAGGAATGGTTCAGCACCGACGAGCTCGGCCACGTCGGCTTGAACGACTGGGACATCAGCCGCGATGCGCCGTACTTCGGCATCGAGATCCCGGACGCGCCGGGCAAGTATTTCTATGTGTGGCTGGACGCGCCGGTGGGCTACCTGGCGTCACTGAAGAACCACTTCGACAAGACCGGGCGCAACTTCGATGCGTTCATGGCCGACCCCGAGGTCGAGCAAATTCATTTCATCGGCAAGGACATCATCACCTTCCACACGCTGTTCTGGCCGGCGATGCTGCATTTCAGCGGCCGCAAGGTGCCGAACCACATCTTCGTGCATGGCTTTCTGGCGCTCTCCGGCGAGAAGATGAGCAAGAGCCGCGGCACCGGCATCTCGCCGCTGAAGTACCTGGAACTCGGCATGAACGCCGAGTGGCTGCGCTACTACCTGGCCGCCAAGCTGAACGCGCGCGTGGAAGACGTGGACTTCAACCCGGACGACTTCATTGCACGCGTCAACTCCGACCTGGTCGGCAAGTACGTGAACATCGCGAGCCGCGCGGCCGGCTTTTTGACCAAGCGCTTCGGCGGCAAGCTGTCTGCCGACATCGGTGTCGAAGGCCGCAAGCTGCTCGATGGCCTGCGCGCCCACCGCGCCACCATCGAAACGCTGTACGAGGAACGCGAACTGGGCAAGGCGCTGCGCGAAACCATGCTGCTGGCCGACCGCGTCAACGAGTACGTCGATCAGAACAAACCATGGGAATTGGCCAAACAAGAAGGCCGCGATGCCGTGCTGCACGACGTGTGCACGGTGTGCATTGAAGCGTTCCGGCTGCTCACCATCTACCTGAAGCCGGTGTTGCCGGCCCTGGCCGCTCAGGTCGAAGCTTTCTTGCGTGTCGAGCCATTGATGTTTGCCGATGCCTCGCGCGCCATCGGCGGTCACCACATCGGCGAATACAAGCACGTGATGCAGCGCGTCGACCCGAAGCTGCTCGACGCGCTGTTCGAGCCGGCCGCAGTCGATTCCTCGCTGCCCGGCGGCGAGGCCATCGCGCCCGAAATCAAGATCGACGACTTCGCCAAGATCGATTTGCGCATCGCCAAGATCGTCAACGCCGAGTGGGTCGAGGGCTCCGACAAGCTGCTGCGCCTGACGCTCGACGTCGGCGAAGGCCGCATGCGCAATGTCTTCAGCGGCATCAAGTCGGCCTACCAGCCGACCGACCTGATCGGCAAGCTCACCGTGATGGTGGCCAACCTGGCGCCGCGCAAGATGAAGTTCGGCCTCAGCGAAGGCATGGTGCTGGCCGGCTCGCACGCCGACGAGAAGGCGCATCCGGGGCTGTACGTGCTCGAACCTTGGCCCGGCGCGGTTGCGGGATTGCGAGTCCGGTAGGCGCCGCAGCGACACGCCATCCATGAAGATCAAGCTGCCGGGCGGATTGGAACTGGCGCCGTTTCGCCCGCGCCTGCTCGACTCGCTGAAGGGCTACAACCGCCAGCGCCTCGTGTCCGATGCGATCGCCGGCGTCACGGTCGGCGTGGTGGCCCTGCCCTTGGCAATGGCATTCGCGATCGCCAGCGGCGTGAAACCCGAGCAAGGGATCGTCACCGCGATCGTCGCGGGCTTCCTGATCTCGGCGTTCGGCGGCTCGCCGGTGCAGATCGGCGGGCCGGCGGGCGCGTTCATCGTCATCGTCTACGGCATCTTGCAGCGCTACGGGCTGACCAACCTGCTGATCTCCACCGCCTTGGCCGGCGTGCTGCTGTTTGCGATGGGCGCGTTGCGCCTGGGTGCGCTGGTGCGCTACGTCCCGGTGAGCATCATCATCGGCTTCACCAACGGCATTGCCGTGCTGATCGCCCTGTCGCAGGTGAAAGACCTGCTGGGCCTGCGCATCGACAAGCTGCCGTCGGATTTCTTCTCGCAGATCGCCGCGTTTGCCACCCACCTCGACACCGTCAACCCTTACGCCTTGGCGATCGGTGCCGTGTGCGTGGCCATGCTGTTCCTGTGGCCCAGGTTGCTGGGCGCCAAATCGCCTCTGCCGCCGCACCTGCTGGAAGGCCGCACCTTTCGCACCGCGGCGCGCGTGCCGGGCCCGATCGTCGCGTTGATCGTGCTGACGCTGGCGGTGTTCTGGTTCAAACTGCCTGTGGAGACCATCGGCTCGCGCTTTGGCGGCATTCCGCAAGGCTTGCCCAAGCTGGTGCTGCCCGATTTCAGCTGGTCCAGCGCGCAGCAGCTGTTCGTGCCGACACTCACGATTGCACTGCTCGGCGCCATCGAATCGCTGCTGTGCGCCCGCATTGCCGACAACCTGACGGAGCAAAAGCGCCACGACCCGAACCAGGAGCTGATGGCACAGGGCCTGGCCAACATGGTGGTGCCGCTTTTCGGCGGCATTCCGGCCACCGGCACCATTGCACGCACGGTCACCAACATCCGCGCCGGAGCCACCAGCCCGGTGGCGGGCATCGTGCACGCGCTGACGCTGCTGATGGTGGTGCTGGTGGCGGCGCCGTTGGCGGCCCATGTCCCGCTGGCCGGCCTGGCCGGCATCCTGCTGTTCGTGGCCTGGAACATGGGCGAATGGCACGAATTCGTCCGCTTGCGCTACTTCAGCGTGCAATACAGGACCCTGCTTGTCGGCACGTTTTTGCTGACCGTGATCGTTGACCTGACGGTGGCGGTGCAGGTCGGGCTGGCACTGGCGTGCGTGTTCTTCATCTATCGCATGGGCACGCTGTTTCGAGTCGAACCCACCCAGCGCAGGAGCGACGGCGTACAGGTCTATCGCCTGTACGGCGCCTTGTTCTTTGGTGCGGTCGGCAAGGTCGAAGCGGTCGCCGAAAACCTGCCGGACAAGACTTGCGCCGTGGTGCTGGAGATGCACCGGCTGGTGCTGATCGATTCTTCGGGCATCGACGCACTGTCTCAATTGCACCGTGTGCTGTTGCGCCAAAAGGTGCGCCTGATGCTGTGCGACTTGAATGAGCAGCCGCGCGCGCTGATTCGCCGTACCGGTTTGGAGGATCTGCTGGGCGTCGAAAACCTCGCAGACGATCTCCCTGGCGCATTGGCGACCTTGTTGCCACCCGCATGAAGAGGGATGCGCGAGGCACGCGTTGTGCTTCGCATGCGCTATGCTTTTTCAGCCCGCCACCCAGTCACCCGGATAACGATCGTGGGATTTCTCGACGACCTCAAACGCCAAGCCGAAGCGATCAAGACACAGCAAACTGTGGACGTCGCAGCCTTGGCGCGCAACACGGCCTTGGCCGATGCCGCCTGCAAGTCGGTCTTGCAGTACTGGATGGAGCTGGCACCTCAACTGAACGTGTTGCAGCCAAGAGCGCCCATGCGCTTTTCGCTCGACAACCGCACAGCGCTGGAGGGCCTGGTGCGCTGCGACTTTCGGGTCGACTCGCGGCGCAAGCAGCTGCGCGGCCAAGAGGTGTTCGACCATGTCGTGCTGCATGCGTTTCAGAAGTCCGGCCGCGCCATCAAGATCAGCAAGGACTTTCCGCCCGAGATCGAACGGCTGGAGTCGAGATTGCGCCAGGCCGGCATCACGGCCGACGTGACCATCGTGCGCGACCCGAACAACGGCCGGCTCGAAGAAGTGCGCTACGTGTTCACGGCCGACGTGGTGCTGATGCTGCGCTTGCTGCCTGACCATGACCACGGCCGGCTGCGCTTCCAGATCAACAACCTGGACAGTCTGGAGACGGTGAACGTCGAGTTTGCGGCGCATGCGGTCACGTCGGCGCTGCTGGACGAACTGTCGCGCTGGCTGACCGGCGACACGCATGAATTCTTGAAGCAGGGCGAAAACCTCAGGCGTGTCGAGGCCTGATCCGGTCGCGCCGCTAAAATCGCGGCATTCACTTTCGTGGCGTCCTGAAGGCGCACCCCTCACCATGCCGCTGTTCTGGAAAGCCTACACATCCGACGTCACCTCGTTCATCGAGGAATTGAAAGCCCGCAAGCCGTCGCTCGAAGAAGAGCAGCGCCTGGGCCGAGGCCTGCTGTGGGACAAGCCCATCGACCGCACGGAGCAGGCCGAATACCGAGAGGCCCAGGTTCCGCAACAGCCGTACGTCTACCAGACCAAGCGCTGATTGGGGGTGCCCGTGAACGAGGAGGTGCTGGTGCCGGTGGCGCCTAACGTGGCCGCCGTCAGCGTGGTGGACGGCGTGGCCGTGGCGCGCCTCTACGGTGAACCCTTGTTCACCCTGCCGCTGGACCTGTACATCCCGCCGGATGCGCTGGAGGTCTTTCTGGAGGCCTTCGAAGGCCCGCTGGACCTGCTGCTGTACCTGATCCGCAAGCAGAATTTCAACATCCTCGATATTCCACTGGCTAGCGTGACACGCCAGTACCTGGCGTATGTCGAGCAAATCCGCAAGACCAACCTCGAACTCGCCAGCGAATACCTGCTGATGGCGGCGATGCTGATCGAGATCAAGTCGCGCATGCTGCTGCCGCCGAAGAAGGTGGCCGAGGGCGAAGAAGCCGAAGACCCGCGCGCCGAACTCGTGCGCCGCCTGCTCGAATACGAACAAATGAAGCTGGCCGCAGCACGCCTGGATGCATTGCCGGTCATCGGCCGCGATTTCCTGCGCGCGCAGGTGACGATCGAACAATCGCTGGCGCCGCGCTTTCCGGATGTGGACGCCGACGAGCTTCGCGCTGCCTGGCTCGACATCCTGAAGCGCGCCAAACTCAACCAGCACCACACCATCACGCGCGAACAACTCAGCGTGCGCGAACACATGGGGATCGTGCTGCGGCGCCTGCAAGGCCGCCGGTTCGCGCTGTTCGAGGACTTGTTCGAGGTCGCCCGCGGACCGCAGGTGTTGGTGGTCACCTTCATTGCCATGCTGGAACTGTCTCGTGAACACCTGCTCGAAGTGACGCAGGCCGAGGCGTTTGCCCCGATCTACGTGCGGCTGGCTTAGCCACCCGCGTGAACTGCTCGGGCCGGGCGGTTAGACTGCCCGCCTTCACTGTCTGGTGACCCCAAAATGCAAGAAGTGCCCGTTCAATTGCTGCCCCGCAAGCCTGCGGTCAGCACCCCCGTCGAAGCCGAGCGTTGGCCTCTGGCCAAGATCGAAGCCCTGTTCGCGCTGCCGTTCACCGAACTGCTGTTTCAGGCGCAAACGGTGCACCGCGCGCATTTCGATCCGACGGACATTCAGCTCTCCACCTTGCTGTCGATCAAGACCGGCGGCTGCCCCGAAGACTGCGCTTACTGCCCACAGGCCGCGCGCTACGACACCGGCGTTGAAGCCACGCGCCTGATGGACACCGATGCCGTGCTCGACGCGGCCCGCGCCGCACAGGCTGCCGGCGCCACGCGCTTTTGCATGGGTGCCGCATGGCGCGGCCCGAAGGACCGCGATATCGCCAAGGTGGCTGAACTGGTCAGCGCAGTCAAATCGCTGGGTCTGGAAACCTGTGCCACGCTGGGCATGCTGGAAGACGGCCACGCCGAAGCACTGCGAGATGCGGGGCTCGACTACTACAACCACAACCTCGACACCGCGCCCGAGTTCTACGGCGACATCGTTCGCACGCGCCAGTACGAAGACCGGCTGGACACGCTGCAGCGTGTGCGCGGCGCCGGCGTCAAGGTGTGCAGCGGCGGCATCGTCGGCATGGGCGAATCGCGCCGGCAACGCGCGGGGCTGATCGGCGCGCTGGCCAACCTCGACCCGTACCCGGAATCGGTGCCCATCAACCACCTGGTACCGGTTGCGGGCACACCCTTGGCCGACCAGCCCGCGCTCGACCCGCTGGAATTCGTTCGCACCATCGCCGTGGCCCGCATCACGATGCCCAAGGCACGCGTGCGCTTGTCCGCCGGGCGACAACAACTGGGCGAAGCGGTGCAGACACTGTGTTTCGCCGCCGGCGCCAATTCCATCTTCTACGGCGACAAGCTGTTGGTCACCGGCAACCCCGACGTGCAGGCCGACCGCGCGCTGCTCGACAAACTTGGCTTGAGGACGTCATGAGCAGGGTCGAGCGCCGGGCCGCTCCCCGGGGGGCTGAGCCCGGACACGAACAGTTCTGTGGACTGTTCGTGCCTGGCGAAGGGTCGGCCCTCGTGGCCCGACGCGGTCTGCAAGACCGGCCGATGTATTCATCGCACGAGGGGCAGTCATGAACACCGTTCGCAAGGCGATGACCCTGCATCGGCTGCGCGAAATGCAGGCCGCCGCTGAACCGATCACGATGCTCACGGCCTACGACACCAGTTTCGCGCGGCTGCTCGACAGCGCCGGGGTCGATTGCGTGCTGGTCGGCGATTCGCTCGGCATGGTGCTGCAAGGCCACGCCAGCACGGTGCCGGTGACGCTGCAAGAGATGGCCTACCACGTGCGCTGCGTCGCGCGCGGCAACCCATGCGCCTGGCTGATCGGCGACCTGCCGTTCGGCAGCTACCAGGAATCGCCGTCCCAGGCGATGCGCAGCGCGACAGTGCTGATGCAGGCCGGCGCCCAGATGGTCAAGCTCGAGGGCAGCGGTTGGGCTGCCGAGACCGTGCGCTTTCTGGTCGAACGCGGCGTGCCGATTTGCGGGCACCTGGGCCTGACGCCGCAATCGGTGCACGCGCTCGGCGGATACCGCATTCAGGGACGCAGCGACAGCGGCGCCACGACGCTGAAACAGCAAGCGAAGGAGCTCGCCGATGCCGGCGCCGCGATGATCGTTCTGGAGCTGATGGCGTCCGGCGTGGCACGCGAGATCACCGCCGGCATATCGGCCATGACCATCGGCATCGGCGCCGGCATCGGATGCACGGGCCAGGTGCTGGTACTGCACGACATGCTGGGCATCACCCAGGGCAAGCTGCCGCGCTTCGTGCGCAACTTCATGGAAGGAGCTGCGTCGGTCGAGGACGCAGTGCGCCGCTTCGTGGTCGATGTCAAGGCGCGGCGTTATCCCGACGATTCGCTGCACGGCTACTAGGCCGGCCGTTCACGCGACGCCATGGTCAACATCGCCGATCTGCGCAAGAGCTACGAGAGAGCCGAGCTCGACGAGACGGCCTCGCGCGCCGACCCACTGGAACAATTCGGCCTGTGGTTCCAGCAAGCGCTGGACGCCCAGTTGCCCGAACCCAACGCGATGACGCTGGCCACGGTCGGCGCTGGGGGACGGCCCTCGACCCGGGTGGTGTTGATCAAGGGCTTCGATGCGCGCGGCCTGGTCTGGTACACCAACTACAGCAGCCGCAAAGGCCGCGAGCTGGCGGCCAACCCGTTCGCCGCCTTGCAGTTCCATTGGGTCGAGCTGGAACGCGTGCTGCGCATCGAAGGCCGCGTCGAGCGCGTCGGCGCAGACGAATCGGACGCCTATTTCAGTTCGCGCCCGCTCGATTCACGCCTGGGCGCGTGGGCGTCGCCACAAAGCGAAGTGATCAGCTCGCGTGCGGTGCTGGTGGCCAACGCCGCCAAGGCGGCGGCCAAGTACGCGCTGCAACCGCCGCGCCCACCGCATTGGGGTGGCTTTCGGCTCGAACCCGACACCTACGAGTTTTGGCAGGGCCGAAAGTCTCGCTTGCATGACCGTCTGCGCTACCGCCTGCAAGGCGACAGCTGGGTGCGCGAGCGGCTTGCTCCCTAGTCAAAGGAAACGCCGGGCCGTTCCCAAGTTTCCTTGGCTCCCCTCGGGGGGCGGACGCGCGAAGCGCGGCCTTGGGGCTCACATCCAGGAGACACGGTCCATCGCTTCGCGCGATGGTTCAGAGGGTGTTCAGCCGGCGTCCGGTGCGCGCAATCGCTCGGCGTGCGCCGTCACCAGCTTGTTGAGCGCACGCGTGAATGCGTGCAGGTCAATGGGCTTGGTCCAGTAGTCGTCGAAACCCGCTGCGAGCGCCCGTTTGACGTCCATGGGCATGGCATTGGCCGACAGGGCGATCATCTTCGTTTCGGACAGCTGCACGTTCCCACGCAATTGCCGCAGCACCTCGAAACCATCGATGTCGGGCAGTTGCAGGTCGATCAAGATCACGTCGGGGTGGGTCGCCTGCACCTCGGCCACGCCGGACAACCCGTCCATCGCCACCGAGACGCGAACATCGCAG
>DASQOS010000574.1:0-2630 GCA_035644375.1 Rhizobacter sp. | reverse complement strand
GGCGCATCGTCAACATCGCGTCGATGGGCGGCTTGCGGGTGATGGGACAGATTGGCGTGTACTGCATGAGCAAGGCCGCGGTGGTCCACATGACGCGCGCGATGGCCTTGGAGTGGGGCAAGTTCGGCATCAACGTGAACGCCATCTGCCCGGGCTACATCGACACCGAAATGAACCACCACCACTGGAAATCGGAACAAGGTCAGAAGCTGATCGGCACCATGCCGCGCCGGCGCATTGGCCAGCCGAAAGACCTGGATGCGGTGCTGATGATGCTGTGTGCCAACGAGAGTCACTTCGTCAACGGTGCGGTGATCCAGGCCGACGATGGATTTTCCCTCTGACCACACCGATGAGGCCGTTGTCGCTGCTTGAAGCCCGGGCGCTCGGCGTGCTGATCGAAAAGGCGCATACCGTGCCCGACAGCTATCCGCTGTCACTCAACGCTTTGCTGGGCGGGTGCAACCAGAAGACGGCGCGCGAGCCGGTGATCAACGCCACCGAGGCGGAGCTGCTGGTCGCTGCGGATGCGCTGAAGTCGCTGAACCTGGCCTTCGAATCCAGCGGCTCGCGCGTCAGTCGCTACGAACACAACCTCGGACGCACGCTGGGCCTGCCGTCGCAATCGGTGGCGCTGCTGGCCATGCTGCTGCTGCGCGGACCACAGACCACCTCGGAGCTGCGGGCCAACACCGAGCGTTTGCACCGGTTTGCCGACGTGTCGTCGGTCGAAGGATTTCTCGACGAGTTGGCGAACCGGCCTGAGGACAAAGGCGGGCCGCTGGTGGTCCGGTTGCCGCGGGCGGCCGGCGCGCGCGAACCGCGCTGGACGCACCTGCTGTGCGGGCAGGTGGATGTCTCGGCCATGAGCGTGGCGGCAGATGCGCCTGACTTCGTGGCCGCGAGCGAACTGGCCGCACTGAAGGCGCAACAATCGGCGATGCAGCGCGAGCTCGTCGAATTGCGCATGCGGGTCGACAAGCTGTACGCTGAACTGGGTGTCAGCCGGGAATGACAGGTTCCCGCGCACGCAAGCCGGCTACGTGCCGGCGCGCTGGTCCGCTAGTTGCTAATCTATGGCGCTCTCGGGTCGACGATTGGCGTGACGTTTCAACAGACAGGTATGAAGGAGAACTGCAATGAACAAGGTGTACGGCAGCGCCACCGATGCCCTCAAAGACATCGTCCGTGACGGCCAGCTGATGGCCGTCGGCGGCTTCGGCCTGTGCGGCATTCCCGAGGCGCTGATCGCCGCGCTGCGCGACATCGGCACCAAGAACCTGACGGTCATCTCCAACAATGCCGGCGTCGACGGTTTCGGCCTGGGCCAGTTGCTCGAGACGCGGCAGATCAAGAAGATGATCTCCAGCTACGTGGGCGAGAACAAGGAGTTCGAGCGCCAGTACCTTGCCGGCGAACTGGAACTCGAATTCACGCCGCAAGGCACGCTGGCTGAAAAGCTGCGCGCCGGTGGCGCCGGGATCCCCGCCTTCTACACCCGCACCGGCGTCGGGACCCTGGTGGCCGAAGGCAAGGAGACGCACGAGTTCGACGGGCACACCTACATCATGGAGCGCTCGCTGGTGCCCGATGTGAGCCTGGTCAAGGCCTGGAAGGCCGACAAGAGCGGCAACTTGGTGTTCCGGCTCACGGCGCGAAACTTCAACCCTGCGGTGGCCATGGCCGGCAAGATCACGGTGGTCGAAGTCGAAGAGATCGTCGAGACCGGCAGCATCGATCCGGACGCCGTGCACTTGGCCGGCATCTACGTGAACCGCATCGTGCTGAATGCCCACCCCGAGAAGCGCATCGAGAAGCGCACGCTCACCGAAAAATCTTCACAAACCGCAGGAGCCTGACATGCCCTGGAACCACGACCAAATGGCTGCGCGAGCGGCGCGGGAACTGCAAGACGGTTTTTATGTGAACCTGGGCATTGGCCTGCCGACGATGGTGGCCAACTTCGTGCCCGCCGGCATGGAGGTGTGGCTGCAAAGCGAGAACGGCATGCTGGGCATCGGCGCTTTTCCGACCGAAGACGAAGTCGACGCCGACCTGATCAACGCCGGAAAGCAGACGGTGACCACCATTCCGGGCTCGTCGATCTTCGGTTCGCACGAGAGCTTTGCGATGATCCGCGGCGGCAAGATCGACCTGAGCATCCTGGGCGCGATGCAGGTCAGCGAACACGGCGACCTGGCCAACTGGATGATCCCGGGCAAGATGGTCAAAGGCATGGGCGGGGCGATGGACCTGGTGGGTGGCGGTATCAAGCAGGTCATCGTGCTGATGGAACACGTCGCGAAAAAGAAGGACGGCAGCTTCGACCTGAAGATCATTCCCAAGTGCACGCTGCCGCTGACCGGTGTGGGCGTGATCAACCGCATCATCACCGACTTGGCGGTGCTGGACGTGACGCCGCAAGGCATCACGCTGGTGGAATTGGCGCCCGGCGTGACACGGGAAGAAGTTCAGTCCAAGACCGGCGTGCCGCTGCACTGAGCGTTGCCGGCCTCGATCACGTCGCGCTGGCCCGCGTCTGCTGGCGCCGCAGCTCCTTGCGTTTCATCTGCAAGTAGGCCTCCTGATCGAGCTCGTGCAACTGCTGCGGGTAGCGCTCGGTCGCGGCA
>DASQOS010000573.1:0-5272 GCA_035644375.1 Rhizobacter sp. | reverse complement strand
AGGACGGGGGCCAGCACGATGACGACGATCAGGGCGGCGAAGACGCCGGTCCAGGCCTTCGGGGTCAGCAGATGGGTTTTGGGGCTCAGGGTTGGGCGGGGCAGGACGGCACTCATTGGGTTTTGTCCTTGCTTTTGCTTTGCTTTTTCTCACTGCGTGAGGACTGCGCCGGGTTTCGCCCCGGCTGGCGAGTAACTTTCTTCTGTCTTGCCAGAAGAAAGTCACCAAAGAAGAGGCGCCTAACACCAGCTGATTTGGCCGGTTGCTTTCGGCTACAGGGTGACATCCACACGGCCGAGCCAAAACCCACCGCCTGAAGATCTAGCCTTGGGAAAACTTCTCGCTCCGGACCGGCCGAGTTCGCCCGAAGCGAAGCGAGACGAAGCGTGTGGCACGCTGAATCGTGGGGCGAGCCGCTGAACGTCCTTTGTAGCCGCAGCGTGACGCCCAAATCGCTGGTGTTGAGGGCCTCTTCTTTGGTGACTTTCTTCTGGCCCGACAGAAGAAAGTTACTCGCCTGCCGGGGCGATACCCGGCGCGGTGCATCGCAGATGGAGAGAAAGAACTTCATGCCTCGGCACTCCGCCCCTTCATCGCAAAGATCCCTTGCGGTCTCTTCTGGATGAAGATCACGATGAACACCAGGACCATGATCTTCGCCAGCACGGCGCCCTGCCATCCTTCAAGCAACTTGTTCAACACGCCGAGCCCCATGGCCGCATACACAGTCCCGGCCAACTGCCCAACGCCCCCCAGCACGACCACCATGAACGAATCGACGATGTAGCCCTGGCCCAGATCCGGCCCCACGTTGCCCACCTGCGACAAAGCACAACCCGCCAACCCGGCAATCCCAGACCCCAGCGCAAACGCATAGGTATCGATCCGTGCCGTGTTCACGCCAACACAGGCCGCCATCTTTCGGTTCTGCGTCACCCCACGCACAAACAACCCGAGCCGCGTCTTGGCAATCAACAGCGACACCCCCACCAGCACCAGCACCGCAAACGCCACGATGGCGATCCGGTTGAAGGGCAAGGTCAGGTTGCTCATCACCTGCACGCCGCCCGACAGCCAGTTCGGGTTCTCGACCTGCACGTTCTGCGCACCGAACAACGAACGCACGCCCTGCATCAGCACCAGGCTGATGCCCCAGGTCGCCAGCAGCGTCTCCAAGGGCCGGCCATACAGCCAGCGGATCACACTGCGCTCCAGCGCCGCGCCCACCAGCCCCGACGCGAAGAACGCAGCCGGAATCGCCACCAGGATGTAGGCGTCGAACGCCCCCGGCCAGTACGCCTTGAACGCGTTCTGCACCAGCCACGTGGCATAGGCGCCGATCATCATCAACTCGCCGTGGGCCATGTTGATGACGCCCATCAGCCCGTAGGTGATGGCCAGCCCCAGCGCCACCAGCAACAAGATGCTGCCCAGGCTGATGCCGGTGAACATCACGCCGAAGCGCTCGCCCCAGGCGAGGCGCGACTCCACGGCCTGCAGCGCCAGGCCGAGCTGGCTGCGCACGGCCACGTCGTCCTCGCCGCCTTCGGTCGCGGGCTTCAATCGTTCCATCAGCAAGGTCTTGGTGGCCGGCGTCAGGCTGCCCGCCAGCGAGCGCGCGGCGTCCAGGCGCTTGGCCACGTCGGTCGACGACACCAGCACCGCGGCGCGTACCTGAGTCAGCTGGGCTTTCAGCGATTCGTCGGTCTCGGTCGCCAGCGCCTTCTCGATGATCGGCAGCCGCGTTTCGTCGGCCTCTTCCTTCAAGGCCTTGATGGCTTCGCGGCGCTCGGCCAGGTCCTTGGAAAAGAGCTTGAGTGCCGCCAGCGCGCCTTCGACCTCGCGGCGCATCTGGTTGCTGTTGATCACGTCTTCGGCGCCATCGGGCAGCGCGGTGTCGGCGCCGGTGGCCGCATCGTGCGCCTTGCCGTCGTGCACCACGTAGGCCTTGTCGCCGGCGAACTTCACTTCGTCATCGAGCACGGCTTGCAAAAAAGCCGCCAATCCGTCGTCACCACGCGTCAGCGAAGCCGACAGCGCTGCAATGCGCTCGTCGTTCTCGCCCTTGACCAGGGCCAGGGCCTGTTCGCGCGTCAACGCAAAGCTGCTTGCGGCCACGAGGGACATGCACAGCAGCAACAGGGCACGGGCCCCACCATTCAGCCAGCGTAAAGACATCTCGACCAATCGTCAGAAAGGGTCGCCCCGACTCCGCAAGCGCGGAAGCGAAGCGACCCGCCTATCAAGCCACGCCCAAGGTCCGGGTTTCCCGGACCAATGGGTGGCGCCCCTCGGGGGCAGGAGCGCCAGCGACTGGGGGGCTACTTTTTCTCAGGTTCGTCTTTCTTCTTGTCGTTGCCTTCGATGTACGGGCTCCACGGCTTGGCCTTGACCGGCGCCGGGGTCTTCCACACCACGTTGAACTGACCATCGGCCTTGATCTCGCCGATGAACACCGGCTTGTGCAGGTGGTGGTTCTTCGGGTCCATGGTCGAGATGAAGCCGCCCGGGGCCGGGTAGGTCTGGCCGGCCATCGCAGCGATCACCTTGTCGGTGTCGGTGCTCTTGGCCTTGGTCACGGCCTGTGCCCACATGTGGATGCCGATGTAGGTAGCTTCCATCGGGTCGTTGGTCAAAGGCTTGTCGGCGCCCGGCAGGTTCTTGGCCTTGGCATACGCAGCCCATTGCTTCTTGAACGCATCGTTGGTCGGGTTCTTGATCGACATGAAGTAGTTCCATGCGGCCAGGTGGCCCACCAGCGGCTTGGTGTCGACGCCGCGCAGCTCTTCTTCACCCACCGAGAACGCCACCACCGGCACGTCGGTCGCCTTCAGGCCCTGGTTGCCGAGCTCCTTGTAGAACGGCACGTTGGAGTCGCCGTTGATCGTGGAGATCACTGCGGTCTTGCCACCGGCCGAGAACTTCTTGATGTCGGCAACGATGGTTTGATAGTCACTGTGGCCGAACGGGGTGTATTTCTCGTCAATGTCGCTGTCCTTCACGCCCTTGCTCTTCAGGAAGGCACGCAGGATCTTGTTGGTGGTGCGCGGGTAGACGTAGTCGGTGCCCAGCAGCACGAAGCGCTTGGCGCCGCCACCGGCCTTGCTCATCAGGTATTCGACCGCCGGGATGGCTTGCTGGTTCGGCGCAGCACCGGTGTAGAACACGTTCTTGCTGAGTTCTTCGCCTTCGTATTGCACGGGGTAGAACAAGAGGCCGTTGAGTTCTTCAACCACCGGCAGCACCGACTTGCGCGACACGCTGGTCCAGCAGCCGAACATCACGGCGACCTTGTCTTGCGAGATCAGCTGCTTGGCTTTTTCAGCGAACAGCGGCCAGTTGGACGCCGGGTCGACGACCACGGGTTCGAGTTGCTTTCCGAGCACGCCGCCCTTGGCGTTGATCTCGTCGATGGTCATCAGGGCCACGTCTTTCAACACGGTTTCCGAGATGGCCATCGTGCCCGACAGGGAGTGCAGGATGCCGACCTTGATGGTGTCGGCAGCCTGGGCCCACAGCGGCAGGCTGAAGGCGCCGACGGCCAAGGCCACCGCGGTGAGGGACTTCGCAACGGTGCGACGGGTTTGCTTCATGAACAGAGTCTCCTTGGGTTGAGTCTGAAATCCCTGCTGGGACCGACAAACGCAGGTTAGGCAGACACCGCTAATCGAGAAATACGACAGATGGCGTAGGGCCTGGCGCAGAGTCCGGCCGGCGCAGGCGGGGCCGCGCTCCCCGATAGTGGGCCGCATGCCGGAACCAGTTCGCAAAAGCGCCTACAAACGCACATGCAAACCGTTCTTCAACGATTCACAAGGAGTCCACCATGAAAGTTCTGTTGGCTGTGGATGGAAGCGTCTATACGCAGCGCATGCTCGACTACCTTGCAGCGCACAAAGATTTCTTGGGCCCGACCCACGACTACACGGCCTTGACCGTGATCACCCCGGTGCCGCCGCATGTCAGCGGCCACGTCAGCCGCTCGGTGCTCGACCAGCACTACGCGGAAGAAGCGGAGCAGGCCTTGAAGTCGGCCAAGACATTCATCCAACAGCAGGGCTGGAACGTGACGACCTTGCACCGCCAGGGCAGCCCGGCCGAAGTGATTGCCGAGACCGCAGAGGCCGGCAAGTTCGAGCTGCTGGTGATGGGCTCACACGGTCACTCGGCCCTCGGCTCGCTGATGCTGGGCTCGGTGACGGCGCGGGTGATGGTCCAGTCGTCGGTGCCGCTGTTGATCAGCCGCTGAGCAGGCGCCGGCTGGCACAGCCTACTGAAGAGGCAACACACCGATCAACCATCGGTGCGCCCACAGCAGCAGCACCGTGTAGGCGATCAAGCCCAGCGCCAATCGCTTCAGGGTTCAGGTGCCGGCGGCCTTGAAGTCGGCCAGCGTCGCCGTCCAGCCGATGATCGCGCCCTGCGCGCGGATCATCGCCAGCGCCGAGGCCTTGAACTCGGGGAAGTAGGAGCCGGTCGCTTCTTCGACGATCAGGCATTCGTAGCCGCGGTCGTTGGCCTCGCGCATCGTCGTCTGCACGCAGACCTCGGTGGTCACGCCGCCGAAGATCAAATGCGTGATGCCGCGCGACTTCAGCTCTTGCGTCAACGGCGTGGCGTAGAACGCGCCCTTGCCCGGTTTGGCGATCACCACGTCGCCGGACTGTGGCAGCAACGCTGGCACGAAACCCGCCCCGGGTTCGCCGTGAATCAGCACCCGGCCCATCGAACCTTCATCGCCAATGCGCAGGCTGGGTTCACCGCGCAGCCGCTTGGCGGGCGGGCAGTCGGACAGATCCGCCTTGTGGCATTCCTGCGTGTGCACGATCAACACGCCGAGCTTTCTGCACAGCGCGATCAGTTCGGCCGCGGCCGGCACCACCGGCGCCAGTTGCGAGATGTCGTTGCCCAAGGTCTCGCCGAAACCGCCGGGCTCGATGAAATCGCGCTGCATGTCGATCATCACCAGCGCGCTGGTGCCGGGTTCGAACGAGAAGGACCAGGGTTGAGCAAGCACGGTGATCATCGGGAACTCCTTGAAGGCTGGGTGCCATGTGAACCGCGGGCAGCGTTCAATGGGCACTGCCGCCCATGAACGCGCCCAGCGCGTTGCTGTCGGCGCCGCGGGCATCGGTCTCGTGCACCACCTTGCCTTCGCTCATCACCGCAATCCGGTCCGACAGCGCCAGCAGTTCGTCCAGGTCTTCGCTGATCAACAGCACGGCACCGCCGCGGTTGCGCACGTCCATCAGGCGCTGGTGGATCTCGGCCA
>DASQOS010000572.1:0-5010 GCA_035644375.1 Rhizobacter sp. | reverse complement strand
GAGGCGCGCGCGATGGCATCGCTGTCGGTCGTCTCCGATGCCGCGGTACGCGGCTGGCTGCAACAGCGCCTGCAGGCCTGGCGCGTTGAAAGCAGCGAGGGCGTCAGCGAGGGCCTGATCACCGGCTACTTCGAACCGCTGGTCGAGGCGCGCCGCGTGCCGAACGCGCTGTTCCGCATTCCGCTGTACGGGCCGCCGGCCGACCTGCAAACGCGCAAGCCTTACTGGACACGCCAGCAGCTCGACACCTCGCACACCGCGCAGGCGTCGTTGCGCGGCCATGTGCTGGCCTATGTGGCCGACCCGCTGGATGCGCTGATCCTGCAGATCCAGGGGTCCGGCCGGCTGCAGCTGACCGAGGCGAACGGCGTGCGCAAGCTGCGGCGCGTGGCCTATGCGGGACACAACGAACAACCGTACAAGTCGGTCGGCAAGTGGCTGGTCGAGCAAGGCGAGCTGCGCACCGACCAGGCTTCGTGGCCCGCCATCAAGGCCTGGGCCCAGAAGAACCCGAAGCGCTTGAACGACATGCTGTGGAGCAACCCGCGTGTGGTGTTCTTCCGCGAAGAGCCCTTGCCCGACCCGGCGCAGGGCCCGCGCGGCGCACAAGGCGTGGCGCTGACGCCAGGCCGGTCGATCGCGGTCGATGCGCAAAGCATTCCGTATGGCACCCCGGTGTGGCTGGACAGCACCGAGCCGCTGTCCAACACGCCGTTGCGCCGCCTGGTGATGGCGCAAGACACCGGCAGCGCCATCGTCGGTGCGGTGCGGGCCGATTACTTCTGGGGCTGGGGCGAGGCGGCCGAGCAGCAGGCCGGCCGAATGAAACAGCCGCTGCGCCTGTGGGTGCTGTGGCCGAAGCGCTGAGACGCAGCGCAGCGAAAAAATCGCGGGCAAAAAAAACGCAGCCGAGGCCGCGTTTTTGATGGAGCGAGATGACGCCTGGTGGTCAGACCGGGCGGATGTTCGCTGCTTGCAGTCCTTTTTCACCTTGCTTGACTTCAAATTCGACCTTCTGGTTCTCGACCAAGGTCTTGAAGCCCGTGCCGGCGATGTCACGGAAGTGCGCGAACAGATCGGCACCACCAGCGTCTTGCGCGATGAAGCCGTAGCCCTTGCTTTCGTTGAACCACTTCACGGTACCGGTTTGCGTTGTCATAAATATCCTATCAATCTAAAAAACAAACATGCGAGGCACACGCCACGCATCCAGAAACACTCAAGAATCGATCAGGGGATTTCTAGCGAACTCTGTTTCAGCACCGAAAAGCACGAGGCAGATCACGAGCAACCACTGTCTTGCGTATAACTGTGGGGCGCAGCATACCTCACCGCAGTGGGGTTTTACAGCGGCTGAGCGTCCCCACTCTTAAGTAACAGAATGCGTCTTCGGGCCGGCACAGGCGGCTCTCAGTCCGCGTCGTCCAGGTTGGGTCTGGCGCCGCCGTGCAAACCGGCTTCACGTTTTCCCAGTGCGTGGTCGATTGCATGGGCTACTTTTTCCAGCGCGCCGCGAATGGCGCGGTCCATGATGGGCGCATCGTGCGTCACCGACAGCGGGCTGCGGCCCACCACCCGGGCTTCGATCACGCAGCGCTTGTCGTCGCCATGGGACTTGCCGTTGTCGAGGTCGTGCAAGTGCATTTCCACCCGGTTGACCTTGTCGGCAAAGCGCTTCAGCGTGGAACGCACTTCGGAGTCGACCCAGGCCGCCAGATCTTGCGAGCCGGGCACGTGGTTGTCGGTGTTGAGTTGAACTTGCATGCCTGAGCTCCTGGTCGGATCGGGAATCAAGGATTAGCGCACAGAGCTGTGCCGAGGGTCATTGAGCTTTGTCGACCCCGGCCGTGGGCAGCCGCGGCAAGAACAGGCCGATCACACCGATGACGAGGCTGTCACAGACCCAGCGCGCTCAGGCTCGCGTGGTCGTCGGGACGGCGGCCCAGCGGCCAGTGGAACAGGCGCTCGCTCTCGGCGATCGGCAGGTCGTTGATGCTGGCATGGCGCTGCTGCATCAGGCCGTGCTCGTTGAACTCCCAGTTCTCGTTGCCGTAGCTGCGATACCACTGGCCCGCGGCGTCATGCCATTCGTAGGCGAAACGCACGCCGATGCGCGGGCCGCCAAAGGCCCACAGCTCCTTGATCAACCGGTAATCCAGCTCCTTGTCCCATTTGCGTTTGAGGAACTGGCGCACCGCCTCACGCCCGACCGGAAACTCGGCGCGGTTGCGCCAACGCGTGTCTTCGGTGTACACGCCCGACACGCGGTCGGGGTCGCGGGTGTTCCAGGCGTCTTCGGCCATGCGCACCTTCTGGCGCGCGGTTTCTTCCGTGAAGGGCGGGACGGGCGGACGGGTGATGACTTCCATGCTTCGATCTCCGGGTGCGAAAACTATCTTGAATGAGACAGACACCGCATCATTGCCGAGTCTGAAGTCGCCAAGGCATTGTTCTACCGCCACGACGCCTCCAAAGACGAGCTCATCGCCGTTTTTTTTCGGCTGCGGCACGCGCGCTGGATGCGGTGGTTCACCCGGCGGCTCGAAGCGCTGGCTGTGCGCCGAACGCGGGCCGCGGCTCGAACGCGTGGCCGACACGGCCGCGCGCCTGCTGTCGCGTCTTTGATTCAACGCTGGCGCAGCAGCGGCCACAACAGGTTGAGCGCGAGGCCGAACAACACCAGCGCCGCGGCCAGCAGCTTCCAGCCCGGCAGCGGTTCGGCCAGCACCAGCGCCGCCGCGCCCATGCCGAACACCGGCACCAGCAGCGCCAGTGGCGTGACACTGGCGGCCGGGTGACGTGCCAGCAGCCAGCCCCAGGCCGCATAGCCGAACAAGGTGTTGCCCCAGGACTGCCACACCACCGCGGCCCAGGTGCCGGCGTCGGTAGCGTGCAAGCCAGCGGCCATCGCGGGCCAGCCTTCGAAGCACAGCGACAGCAGCAGCAAGGGTGGCACCGCAAAGGCGCTGGCCCACACCACGTACGACAGCATGTTGACCCGGCCGGCTTCCTTGTTGAGCATGTTGCCGCAGGCCCAGGCCAAGGCGGCCGCCAGGACCAGCAGCAGGCCGAGCGCGCTGGTCTGCCCGTCGGTGTGCACGCCGATCACCGCGATGCCGAGCGTCGCCAGCGCCAACGCCAGCCACTGGAACGGCCGCAGCTTTTCACCGGAACGCCACAGCGCCATGCCGATGGTGAAGAACACCTGCGCCTGCACCACCAGCGACGCGAGCCCCGGCGTGATGTGGCCCTTCATCGCGATGTACAGCAGGCCGAACTGGCCAACCCCGATCAGCACGCCGTAAGCCGCCACGTTGCGCCAGCCGACGCGCGGCCACGGCAAAAAGAAGGCTGCCGGAACCAGTGCCAGCGCAAAGCGCAGCGCGGCGAACAACAGCGGCGGCAGGTGGGTCAGCGCGACCTTGATGACGACGAAATTGGTGCCCCACACCGCCACCACGGCCAGGCCGAGCAGCAGGTGGCGCAGCGGCAGGGCAGGCGCGTCAAGATGGCTATTTTTCAAGCGAAGGTTGTATGACAAAGACCATGCCGAACGCACCCACCGACACGGTTCGACCGTTTGCCGTGGTGTAGGAGGCCACGCCCAAAGGGTGGTACGTCGACGTGAACGCGGCCAGCACGCCGAGGCCCAGCGCGCCCGCCAGCGGACTGCGCTCGGCGATGACCTCCTTGATCCTGGTTCGGTGCTGCTCCGGCGACGGATTGAGCACGAACGCCAGGGCCACGACGACCCCGGAGACGACGGCAGGAACGAGCTTGGCTTGGGTCATGGAAGTGAATTCTCGGGCGCTGAGGCCCGCGTGAGTGAGAAGGCGCATGTTCGACACGCGCAGCTTGCACCGGCTTTCGGGTGGCCCGGTGGTGGCAGGGTCATGCCCCCAAGCGTATCCGCAGGTCGTCTACCGAGGCCAGCCACGCGTCGTACTCGTCACCCTCTTGCCACAGCTCCTTGAGTTCGGAGTTGTCGGCCAGGATGCGTGCGATGGCGGCTTGGGCCCGGTCAGCCAGTTCGACGGTCGGCTTGAGCTGCGTGCTGGCAACCCATTGGTCGACCGTCTCGGTGTACGAGTTTTCCTCGCCCGGCTGCCCGCGAAGTCTGGCCAGGACTTCGCTTGCCGCGAGTGCAACGGACGCGTCAGACGCTTCCAGGTCGTCGTCGCCGGCCCTCAGGACGGCGTCGATGGCTGCTTCGATCGGACCCAGGTCTTCGGCTTCTTCAAGCTCGTACACCCAGTCGACCGCATCGTCATTGCCGAACGGATCGACGCCCCAGGTTCCCATGGCTTCTCCATTGTTCAGTCCGCAGATTTTAAATTTGACGCGGCCCCGTCGCCAAGGCCGCAGGGCGAAGCGCCGTGCTCGCCAAAGGGCTTTTATTAGCAGATGGCCGGGCACCCGCGACCCGTGAGGTCCGCTTGACAAGAAGAGGAAGTCCCTTCAAAGGGTTGGGTGTCATGTGCCCCAGACACCTTAGCCCTTTGCGAGCCGATGAGACTTCAGCCAATCTTTGAGTGCTGTATCGACTCGTGTTTGCCACCCATCACCCGTAGCGCGAAACCGTTGCACGACCTCGGGAGAGAGGCGGATGGTGATGCGTTCCTTGGTTGGTGTTTTTTGCGGGCCTCGGCCTTTTAGCTTGGTGAGCAAAGAACCAGGCAGCGCCTTCTTGGCCGAACGCAGACGCTTCATATCTGCGACGCTTAGTTCGCGTACTTCACCTTTGGCATCAATCAGTGGCTTGGACTTTGGCATAACGCTTCACCTCTCGATCATTGGCCTTGCGAAAACTGATGACGCGAATGCCCTCGGTTGTTTCCGCGAAGCTTGAAGGAAGGGTTGGGCGTCACGGTGAGAAACGCTCAGGCTGCGGCAAGCTTGCGGGCGACCGCTAGTGCGGGTGGATGCGCCAAGGTTTGGTACACAACGCAGTACCGCTCGGTCAGGCGCAAGAGCGTGGTGAGTTGTTCTTCCGTTGCATCAGTGTCGAGC
>DASQOS010000571.1:0-5129 GCA_035644375.1 Rhizobacter sp. | reverse complement strand
GCGTCCTGTTCCGCCCAAAGAAAAGATCGAACGCGACGACCGCAAGCCAGGCCCCAAGATCGTCAAGATTCTGAAGTTTTCAAAAAGCGGAAACCACCGCCCTCAAGTCAAAAAGATCAAAGTCCTGGGCAATCAGCGCGTCGCCGCAGGTGGGCAGATCAAACGCGCCAAAAAGCGGCTGTCCAGCCCGAAGAGAACCGCCGCGGATTGATGCCCTGAAGCCGCTAGCGGGCGGTCAAGCGCCACGCCAGCACCAGTACCAGCAGACCTTTCAAACCGAACAGTCCGGCCGACACGCCATGCAGGGCGCCAAAGGACAGAACTCCCTGCCCAGCCCGGGCAGCTGCCATCATCGGCTGCAAGGCGAAGTAGCCGAGCACGGTGCAAAACAAAGCTCCCAGCACCAGCAACAGGTTCGTGCTGAACATGGGCGCTCCGGCGTCTGCGCCGGTCCTCGCCTGCTGCCGCAGCAACACGAACAGCAGCACGGACACAAGCAGCCCCAGATGGGCTTCCTGCGCGAACATGCGGCCTGCGATTCGTCCAGCTGTTTCCGACACCGTGTCGCCCGCAAAAGCCGAGGGCGCGCCGATCAAACCCAACCCGAGCAGCACGCCGGCCCACAGTGCAGCCATCAATGCCGCAAGACGCCGCACATTGAACCAAGACACGGCGTTCAGACGTAACGCACTTCGATGATTTCGTAGCTCTTGATGCCGCCCGGGGCCTGGACCTCGGCAACAGAACCCGCTTCCTTGCCGATCAGGGCACGGGCGATCGGCGAACTGATTGAAATACGCCCTTCTTTCAAATCCGCCTCGTCGTCGCCCACGATCTGATACGTCACAGCGGCACCCGATGCTTCTTCCTCAAGATCGACTGTGGCGCCAAATACCACCCGCCCGCCCGCGTTGAGCCCCTGAGGATCGATGATTTGGGCAGCCGCCAACTTGCCTTCGACTTCAAGGATCCGGCCCTCGATGAAGCCCTGCTTGTCTTTGGCTGCTTCGTACTCGGCATTTTCCGACAGGTCGCCCTGGGCCCGTGCTTCGGCAATGGCCTGGATGACCGCATGGCGTTCAACGGTCTTGAGCCGATGCAACTCGTCCTTCAGCTTCTCGGCGCCGCGTTTGGTAAGAGGAATGGTGGCCATGATCAGTTCAGTAAAGGGGAAACAGGTTGTTGGTCTGCCCATGGCGCCCTGCGGCACGATATGGGCCCCGAAAATGAAACCGCCGCCCTCTCCCTGACGGGAGGCTCGGCGGCGGCCGGCAAACAGTGGAAAACGGTGAAAGTCTAGTGCAGTTCCGCGTGCAGCTCCTGCAGGGATAGCACCACCAGATCGTCCTGGTGCCGCATGCCGACCACGGCGGCCTCGCAGCCCGCCATGCTGGTGTAGTACGTGACGCGATGGGCCAACGCGGCCTGACGGATGTGGCGCGAGTCGGCAATGGCGGTGCGGGTCTCGTCGACGGTGGTGAAAACCAACTGAATTTCGCCTGCCTTGACCATGTCGACGATGTGGGGGCGACCGTCTTTGACCTTGTTGACGGCTTTCACCGGAATGCCGCTCTCGGCGATGGCCGCTGCCGTCCCCTTGGTCGCCACCAGTTGGAATCCCAGCACATGCAGTTCACGTGCCACCACCACGGCCCGCGCCTTGTCGCTGTTCTTGACCGTGATGCACACCGTGCCCTTGGTGGGAAGGCGCGAACCCGCCCCCAATTGACTCTTCAGCATCGCTTCGCCAAAGGTCCGGCCGGTACCCATCACCTCTCCCGTAGACCGCATCTCTGGCCCGAGAATCGGGTCCACGCCGGGAAACTTGTTGAAGGGAAACACCGCTTCCTTGACCGCGTAGTACGGCGGAATGACTTCGCCCTTGATATTTCTTTGATCCACAAGCTTCTGACCGACCATGCAGCGGGCTGCGATCTTGGCCAGTGCCTGGCCTGTCGCCTTGGACACGAACGGCACGGTACGCGAAGCACGCGGATTGACCTCGAGCACATAGACGGTCGCGTTGTCTCCTTCACCCTGAATCGCAAACTGCACGTTCATCAGACCCTTGACCTTCAAGGCGCGCGCCATCAGCACGGTCTGACGCCGCATTTCGTCTTGCAGTGATTTCGGCAACGAATACGGAGGCAGCGAGCAGGCCGAGTCGCCCGAATGGATGCCGGCCTGCTCCACGTGTTCCATGATGCCGCCGATCATCACCCCGTCGGCGCGGTCGCTGCCGTCGGCGATGCAATCCACATCCACTTCAATCGCGTCGTCGAGAAAACGGTCCAGCAGCACAGGAGATTTCTCAGACACCTTCACCGCTTCGCGCATGTAGCGCTCCAGGTCTTTGTCGCCATGCACGATCTCCATGGCGCGGCCTCCCAGCACATAGCTCGGGCGCACGACCAGCGGGTAGCCGATTTCCTGCGCCAAGAGCAAGGCCTGCTCTTCCGTGCGTGCCGTTCGGTTGGGCGGCTGCTTCAGGCCCAGCCCATGCAGAAGCTGCTGAAAACGTTCACGGTCTTCGGCGATGTCGATGCTGTCGGGCGACGTTCCGACGATGGGCACGCCGGCCCGCTCCAGGTCGAGCGCCAGCTTCAATGGTGTCTGGCCGCCGTACTGCACGATCACGCCCACCGGCTTTTCTTTGGCCACAATTTCAAGCACGTCTTCCAGCGTCACCGGCTCGAAATACAGGCGATCCGAGGTGTCGTAGTCGGTGGAAACCGTCTCCGGATTGCAGTTCACCATGATGGTCTCGTAGCCGTCTTCGCGCAACGCAAAGGCCGCGTGGACACAGCAATAATCAAACTCGATGCCTTGGCCAATCCGGTTCGGCCCGCCGCCCAGCACCATGATCTTCTTCTTGTCGGTGGGCTCGGCCTCGCACTCTTCATCGTAGGTCGAGTACATGTAGGCCGTTTGTGTGGAGAACTCCGCCGCACACGTGTCGACGCGTTTGTAGACCGGCCGCACGCCTTTGTCCCAGCGCGCCTTGCGAACCATGTGCTGGTTCGTGCCAAGCAGCTTGGCAAGCCGCCTGTCTGAGAAGCCCTTTTGTTTGAGGTAGCGCAGCTCTGCAGTGGAGAGGCTTTCCAGGGAACGGCCGTCAAGCGCCTGCTCGGTCTGAATCAACTGCTCAATCTGCGCGAGGAACCACGGGTCGATGGCGGTTTCTTCGTACACCTCCTGCAGGCTCATGCCGATGCGGAAGGCATCCCCCACGTACAAGATGCGTTCTGGCCCGGCCTCGCCGATTTCTTCGACGATCTCATCGCGGTCCGTGCTGCGTTCGCTGAGGCCGTCAATGCCGGTTTCCAGACCACGCAACGCCTTCTGAAAACTTTCCTGGAAAGTGCGGCCCATCGCCATCACCTCGCCGACCGATTTCATTTGCGTCGTCAGGTGCGAATCGGCAGCCGGGAATTTCTCGAAGGCAAAACGCGGAATCTTGGTGACCACGTAGTCGATGCTCGGCTCGAACGAGGCCGGCGTGGCGCCGCCGGTGATGTCATTGCGAAGTTCGTCCAAGGTGTAGCCCACGGCCAGCTTGGCGGCCACTTTGGCGATCGGAAACCCGGTGGCCTTGGACGCCAGCGCGGAAGAGCGACTGACACGCGGGTTCATCTCGATCACCACCATGCGGCCGTCCAGCGGATTGATCGAGAACTGCACGTTCGAGCCCCCGGTATCGACGCCGATCTCTCGCAGGATCGCGATGCTCGCATTGCGAAGCAGCTGGTATTCCTTGTCGGTCAGGGTCTGAGCCGGCGCCACCGTGATCGAGTCACCGGTGTGGATGCCCATCGGGTCGAGATTCTCAATCGCGCACACGATGATGCAGTTGTCCGCGCGGTCGCGAACGACTTCCATCTCGAACTCTTTCCAGCCGATCAGACTTTCTTCAATCAGCAGTTCCTTGGTCGGGGACAGATCGAGACCGCGCTTGCAGATCTCCTCGAATTCTTCGGGGTTGTAGGCAATGCCACCGCCCGTGCCGCCGAGGGTGAAACTGGGACGGATCACCATCGGGAAACCCGTGCCGTCGATCTCAGCGGTGATGCGCTTTTGAACCTCCAGCGCTTCTTCCATGGAGTGCGCAATGCCGGAGCGCGCAGAGCCCAGGCCGATGCTGGTCATCGCGTCTTTGAACTTGAGACGGTCTTCGGCTTTCTCGATGGCCTTTTCATTGGCACCGATCATCTCGACGCCGTATTTCGCCAGCACGCCGTTCTTGTGCAGGTCGAGGGCGCAATTCAGCGCCGTCTGCCCGCCCATCGTGGGCAGCACGGCATCGGGCCGTTCTTTGGCGATGATTTTCTCGACCACCTGCCAAGTGATTGGCTCGATGTAGGTGACATCGGCCATTTCCGGGTCCGTCATGATGGTCGCCGGATTGCTGTTGACCAGAATGACTTTGTAGCCCTCTTCGCGCAAGGCCTTGCAGGCCTGAGCGCCCGAGTAGTCGAACTCGCAGGCCTGACCGATGATGATCGGACCCGCACCGATGATGAGAATGGATTTGAGGTCAGCGCGCTTAGGCATGGTTCTTCTCCATCAGCGCGGTGAAGCGATCGAACAGATACGAGATGTCATGGGGCCCGGGTGAAGCTTCGGGGTGGCCTTGAAAGCAAAAAGCCGGCTTGTCGGTGCGTGCCAAGCCTTGCAATGTGCCGTCGAAGAGACTGATGTGTGTGGGCCGAAGAGTGGCCGGCAAGGTGTTCTCGTCGACAGCAAAACCGTGGTTCTGGCTCGTGATGCTGACGCGCCCGCTGTCCAGGTCTTTCACCGGATGGTTCGCGCCGTGATGGCCGAATTTCATCTTGAAGGTTTTGGCGCCTGAGGCCAGCGCCATGATTTGGTGGCCCAGGCAAATACCGAAGGTCGGCACGCCGGCATCGATGATCTTGCGTGTCGCCTTGATCGCGTAGTCGCACGGCTCGGGGTCGCCGGGCCCGTTGCTCAAGAAGACGCCATCAGGCCGCTGCGCGAGCACGTCGGCTGCGGAGGTCTGCGCCGGAACCACGGTCACCTTGCAGCCTCGGCCGACCAGTATGCGCAGAATGTTGCGCTTGACTCCGAAGTCGTAGGCGACCACGTGGAACCTTGTGGCTGGCGCAGCG
>DASQOS010000570.1:0-10185 GCA_035644375.1 Rhizobacter sp. | reverse complement strand
TCCGTGCACACAGGGTACCGATTGGCTTCTTCGGCGTGATACCGCAAGCCGGCGTCGTTGTCGAACAGTGCCGCGGCCAATGCGCAGGTCACGTGCATGCTCGCCGTGGTGAAGGGGTTGAGGCCCGGTTCGCTGATGTGCTGCCCGCCATCGAAGGATACCGCCGCCAATTCGCTGGTTTGCTTCCCCTGGCCCTGAAGTTCTTGGGCAAGCTGCCTCTGAAGAACGAAAGGTTCACCCGCGTGTTTGTTGCCGGTACGGGCCGCCAGGGCGATGGCGGCTTCGATGGCTTCGACCGCGCCGTCGAGCAAGGGCGCGCAGTCGAACAATGCGGTAACCGTCGGCAAGTAGCTGAAGCAGGCATTCTGCAGATCGCCGCCCTGCAGCAGCCCTTCGCGTGCCCGCTGCGCGTGGATGACGGTTTCTTCCAGCGGTTCGAACCAGTGGCTGGCGCTGAAGGCGAACAGAAACCGGGCCTGCGAGGTCTGGGGTTCGTAGCCGCGCGCTTCGCTGACTTCCAGAACACGGCGCACGTCGTCGTGTCCGCTGCGGTAGTCGCCGTCGAACATCGTGACGAATGCAAAGTGGCTGACGGGACCGACCAGCGCGGCGCAAGGCCCGTGCTCTATCCACATGGACCGCGATTCGAGCACCATCCAGACCATGCTGGCAGCGCCATGCACCACCGGCAGCAGGCGATTGATGATCTTGCCGCAGGCGATGACGCGGGGATCCGTGACCTCTGGACGGAGCACGTCGTCGTCATGCATCGGGCGCCGGCGCGATTGCAGGGCCGCAAGGCCGGCAGGTGTTTCGTCCACCTGCAAACCGAGGCGACGCAGCACCTCCAGGCCCAACGCGATCGCGTCGTCCAGGCGGTTGCGGTTGCACAGGCTGCTGATCTGCACGCAGGCCGCGTCGGCCACTGCCAGCGGCGCGCTGCCTCGGGCCTCGATGGCGGCATAGATGCGGTCCGCCTTGTCCAGCTCGCCCAGCGCGTAGAGCGCTGAGTGCAGCTCGATTTCGAGTTCTGCCAGCGCCGGCTGATCTGTCGCATCCGCTCCGGCCGACAGCAGTGCCATCACCGGCTGATCTGTCATATCCGCTTCGGCCAACAGCAGTGCCATCGCCGGCTGATCCGTCGTATCCGCTCCGGCCGACAGCAGTGCCATCGCTTCGGTCAGCCAGCGAACCACGGCACCGTGGCTGACCGTTTGACGGGCGCGTGCGGCTGCCGCCCTGAAGAGTGCGGCCACCAGGCGGCGTTCCTGCATGTCGCGCACGGCATGGACTGCCGGCAAGTACTGTTCAGCCGCCTGGAGCCGGAAGTCCGGGCAGGCACGCAGGCGCTGCGCCAGCGCGATGTGTCGTGCCTCGCGCCGCGCCGCGTCGAGACGGCCATAAGCGGCCTGCTGCACGCGGTCGTGCCGGAAGCGCACGGCGTCGGCGGAGCCAGCGTCCTCGCTGCGGATCGGCACGAGCAACCCGTCTTCCAGCGGCTCGCGCAGCATCGCGTCCAATTCCTCGGTGCCGATGCCGGTGGCTGCATGCAGCAGTGTCATTTCCACTGAATTGCCCAGGCACGCCATGGTTTCCATCAGCAGACAGGTTTCGCGCGGCAGCTTGCCGATGCGTGCGGCGATCAGGTCCACCACGGTGCCTTGCCCGATGTAGCGGCGCAGCACATCGGCTTCCCAGTGCCAGCCCGTGTCGTCGCAGCGCAGGGCGCCGTCGCGGCGCAGTGCATTGATGAGTTCGACGGTGTCGAACGGATTGCCGCTGGTCAGCGCACCCAGCGCCTCGGCGAGACGCTGCGCTTCGCTGGAAGGCAGGCGCAACATCTCGGCGACGAGTTCGGCAACATCCGTGAGCGGCAGGTTCTGCAGCGATACGAGCTGCGGTGCATGCGGCAGCTTCTGCCAGCGCGGCAGCATCATTGCCAGCGGATGCGTCGCATCGATCTCGGTGTCGCGGTAGGTGCCCACCACCAGCAGGCCGCGCAAGTCCGGGTCTGAGATGAGCCGCTCGATCAAGCGAAGCGCCACCGGACGCCCCCATTGCAAATCGTCGATCAGCATGACGAGCGGGCGCGCGGGCGACACCACGGCGCTCAGCAAATCGACCGTGGCTTGCAACAGTTGCGCTTCAAATTCTGTGGGGCCCGTCTCGGCAACTTCGGGCTGCGGGCCGAGCAGCAGCAAAAATTCCGGCAGTGCAGCGGTGACGATCCCTGCCTGTCGACCCAAGACGGCGAGAAGGTGCTCGCGCTGCCGGTCGAGTTCGGCCTTCGGCTCGGCAAGAAGAAGCCGGCCGAGTGCACGCAGCGCCTGTGTGATCGCAGGCGACGCCGCTTCCTGCCGATAGTGTTCAAATTTGCCGCTGACGAACCAACCGCCCCGAGCCGTCACGATCGCCCGCAGCTCACCCACCAGCGCACTCTTTCCCACACCAGGCGCTCCGGCAACCAGCACGCTGCGACCCGCCGTGTGCAAGGACGCGTCGAAAGCCCGGCACAGCACCTCGGTTTCAGCCTCGCGGCCGATCAGCCGCGAAGGCGCCGACAGCTGCAATGCGAAATCGCGCTCGCCCAGCGGAAAACGGGTCTGTTGGCCGCTGGAGAGATGCTCGCGCAAGCGCGCCAAATCGTGCGCCAGCCCGTCGGCGCTCTGGTAGCGGCGGTCCGGCTCCTTTTCCAGCAGGCGCATCACGATGTCCGATAGCAGTGCCGGAACAGCCGGGTCGACCTGCGAAGGGGACATGGGCACGCGGGCAAGGTGGTCGCGGATCAACTCCAGGGGATCGGTACCCTCGAAGGGCGGTCGGCCGATCGCGAGTTCGTAGAACGTGGCGCCCAGCGAATACAGGTCGGCACGCTGGTCTACTGCACGGCTGGTGCGGCCGGTCTGCTCCGGTGCGAGGTATGCCAGCGTGCCGGTGATCGCACTCTCGTGGGTGAACCCGGGGCGCTCTTCGGCAAAACTGCTGGCCAGGTTGAAGTCGATCAACGTGGGTCGCCAGGTGGGACCGGACACCAGGATGTTGGCCGGATTGATGTCCCGGTGCACGACGCCGTGGCGGTGGACCTCGGCCACGATGCGGGCGAGCTCCAGCGCGAGATCTATCTTCTGGCCCACCGACAGCAACTGACCCTGCAGCGCCTGCGCGAGCGCTATGCCGGAGACGTCTTCCAGCACCAGCATTCGCATGTCGCCCGACGCCACGGCCAGATGCGCCACGCCGGGCACGGAGGCCAGGCGCTCCAGCATGGCTCGCTCGTGCCGCAGGCGCACGCCGGCGTCGCTGCCCAGCGTCTCCTTGCAGACCACCAGATCGTTGCTGCCCTTCAGGCGGCGACGTACAACGCGTGTGCGTTCGCTGTGGCAGAGCACGTCTTCATGCGCCTCTGCATCAAACAATGCAGCGGTGGCGTCGATCGGGGTGCGCGCAGTCATCGGCAGATCCGCGAAACCTGGCGGCGTATCGGGCTGGGTGGCTGGCAGAGTGTGTTGGCGGTATACATGGTTGTCGTGCAGGCTCGCTGCACACACTCCTTTCGGCAGCACGCTGGCTTTGCTGAGCGATAAGCGAGGCAAGCCGTGACATTCTGCTCACGCAGTCTCCCAAACCTGCTTGGATCAGGCACGCGAATCCGTTTCAGCGAGTGTAGCCAACGGGTCGGCGGACGAAAATTTGGAAGGAAGGCCGGTGGCGTGTGGCCCCTCACGGGTGTCGTCGCGACCAAGCCACTTGATCGGGGCAACCGTCGTCACCAACAACACCAAAGACTTCGGGCGCGTGAAGGGCCTGCAAGTCGAGAATTGGACGAAGTAGGAAAGCTTCGGAGGAACCAGAGCTGCGGCAGCCGATCACCGATTGCAGACACCGAACACCGAGTCGAATCGCTTCAACGCGGCGCCAAGCAGCTTGGTGTGGCCGGGTCCCCAAGGATGGGCGCGCGCACGACGTTCACGCCAGTCGAATGACTTGGGCTGGTTGACCACTACATAGCCGACCTCACCCTTCGCGCCATGCGCGGTGATGGCGAACGGGTTGTCGACGTGATGCTCAGCATGGGTCATTGGGAATCCCACCACGATCCCCGTCTTCTCAGCGAAAGCCTTCGTGGACATGACCAGCATCGGGTGGTCGTTGGGCATTTCTTTGCCGACGTGAGGGCTGTACTGAATGAAGATAATTTCGGCGCGCTCTGGCACCCACAGTGGCGACTTGCGAGTGACCATCAGGCGAAGGCCTCCGCGCCCGCGGGGCCATCAGCCATCAGCTCACCGCCGTGCTTCTTCGGATTGAAAGCCGCCAGCATCTGCTCCAGCGTCGGTTCGGTCTCCGACTCAATGACGATCCGACCCGGCTTGACGCTCACACGGACAAGTGTGCCGTCGGTAACGCCCGCAGTCTTCGCCATCGGCTTCGTGAGGCGCAACGCCAGGCCATTGCCCCAGGCACTGATTTGAGTAACTGAAGTGCTCATGAGAAATCTCCAATTTGTTGACACGATTGTAGATACGCGTTCACGCCGTGTCAACATTCGTATAAACCTGCTCTTCGGGGCGGTCGCGAACAGGGGCCGGTCCGGCGTCACGTCGTTTCAACAAGCACAACCTCTGCGCGAGGGTCAGATTCTTTTCGTGCCGGTGACGATCATGCTCGGTCCAACGAGGACAGAACATGAGCCCGATTGACCTCTCGGCGATTGATGCAGCCCTTTGCTGCGAATCTCGTCCACGACCGAGCGGTCCTTGTCGGCCAAGTGCAATTCCGTCTGGCGCATGACGACGCCTCCGTGCATCCGGGTTTGGCCGATAGGCATCAATTGGTGATATATTTGATGCAGATTTTGATGCCTCCTGGGAAGGAAACTTGCATGCGCACCACGATCAACATCGACGACGAGTTGCTGGCCAAGGTGGCCAAGCTGACCGGTCCCCTGGACCGTTCGGCCATGGTGCGTGAGGGGCTGAAGGCGCTGATCGAGCGGGAGAGCGCCAAGCGCCTGGCACGGCTCGGTGGCAGCCAGCCCGGGCTGAAGGCTGCACCACGCCGGCGGCAAGAGATCAAGAAGTCTTGATCCTGGTCGACACCTCGGTCTGGGTGGATCACCTGCGCCGCGGCGATGCGCAACTCGTCGAGCTGCTTGAGCGTGGTGCCGTCGCCATGCATCCGTTTGTCGTCGGTGAAATCGCCTGCGGCAGCTTGACAGACCGGGTGTCTGTGTTGGAGTTGCTGCAGGATCTGCCGATGGCCGTCGTCGCCGAAAACGATGAGGTGCTCGACTTCCTTGAGCGCCATCGGCTTCATGGCAAGGGCATCGGCTATGTCGATGTGCACCTGCTGACCGCGGTCGCCCTGACCGAAGGTGCGAGATTGTGGACGCGCGATAAGCGGCTGCACGCGACCGCCGTCGACCTGGGCTGCGCGCACCCGGACGCCCAAGCGCATTGAGCGGCTTTCGCGGCTGTCACCGACCGGCATATTGGAGCCAGTGCGGGATCGCCGCGCGGATACGACCCAAACTTGGGAACGGCCCGGCGTTTCCTTTGGCTAGCGCTCGATTTCAGGCAGGGTGCGCGTGCCCTCAATGCGAACCGCTTTCAACTCATGGCCCGGCAGGCCCATCAGCTTCAAGATGGTGGGCGCGACCTGAGTGGTTTCAACCGGCTCATTGACTTCTGCCGCATGAATGCCGGCACCAAAGACAATCAGGCCCACATGACGATCCTGAGCCGCGTGGCCGCCGTGCTCCGCGATCTTCGACAGCTTCGTGCCGCCATACACGCTGCCGTGCTTGGCAATGCCAATCACGTCAGGCACGCGGTCATCGCTGGGCGCAACATCCATGAATTCGGCTGCTTCACGACCGGCATAGACCTTGTGCAGGCCCGCGTTGCTGAATGCCTTCGGCAAACCGCTGCCCACCGAATCCGAGCCGACGCCTGTACCGCTGTATTGCTGCAGGAAGTCACTGGCGAAATCGGCGGCTCGTTGCGAGTGGTCGTTCAGCCACAGCAAAACGCCGTCGTCGTCCATGGCATGCGCCACCAAAGGCGTGACACTGGAGCCCGTCCGGGTGGCCCAGGCGGCATTGAGCGCGTCGACCATCGCCCCGTCGTTGATGAGGGTCAGGTCATCGCGGCTCTCGGGAGACTGGCCATGCTTGGCCGTGACGATGAAGACGGTTTTGTTCAGGTCGCTCGCCTGTACCAGGCGACCGATCTGCTCGTCCACGAAACTCAACGCACCGCGTAAAACCGGGCCTGGAGTCACCTTGCCGATGGCGTCCGTCACGTACCCGCCCAGACCTGCTGCGACAACGCTCAAGGTGCTGGCGTCCAGGTAGCGTGAGAAATTGAGCTTCTGTGCAGTCGATACGGCCTGGAAATTCAAGCCCAGGAGGGCGGGCACGCCGGGGTTACCGCTGCCGGCGTGGTCATGGCCTGCCAGCCAGTTCAGCATGGCCGTGACTTTCAAGGCATCGTAGCGTTGGGTGTCCAGGTTGTCCTTGGTGAAATCCGGACCCGGGCCTTGCGGCAGACTGGGGTCAGTGACCGATGAATTGATTTCCGGTGTGAACAAGTCATCGATGCCAACGCCCGACGGCCCGTTAAGAATGTCGTAAGCCGCGTGCTTGTCGGACCAGGCAGTGCGCAGGCCCATTTGGTGAGCCACTTCAAACACGGTATTCACCTTGATGTACTGATGCGGGTAAATCGGCTTGCAGGTCTTGGGGTCGACCGGCAGCTGCATTGGATCGATCAAGTCTTTGGCGGGCTTGCTGCTCAGCTGGGCGATCAGATCAAAGTTGTTGTACAGGCCGGGAATGTTTTGGCCCGCGTCCAGGCGGTTCAGGTTCTTGTCGACGTTTTCGGCGTATTGCACCTCGGCGCCGCCGGGTGTGTGGACGCAGTCGGTGGTGCCAAGCGGCAGCAGCGTGCGGCTGTACGCATCGTCATAGTAGATCCCGGTCGTGCGCGGGTTACCGCCCGTCACGAGGCCGACCATCCCGGGAAACGAGTCAGACGGGAACGGCGTGCGAGCGTTCTTGAAGCTGACACCCCCTGCGGACAGGCGTGCCAGTGTGGAGGTGGGATGCTGTGCGACGAACCAGGCCAGGTCGTTCTGGTGCAGGCCGTCGACCGAAATCAAAACCACGTGCCGAGTCTTGGCAGCAACGGGTTCGCGTTCGCCCGCAGCAGCACTGCCGAACACAGTCAACACGGATGCGGCTGCAATCAATGCAAGCGTCTTTTTCATGTGGGCTCCAAGGGTTGAAGCACCGCATGCTCAACTCCTCACATGACAAGATGATTTCAATCAATTGCGCGCCAGGCCCCTAATAGTTTACATAATATACATTGTCGACTTTATGCAGATGGCGCCGCGCCGGCATGTCGCCGGTCGGCATGGCGCCCTACTTCTCGACGAACGCGCGTTCGATCACGTAGTCGCCCAGCTCGCCCTGGCGCGGGCTGATCTGGAAGCCCTGCGCGTCGAGCAGGTCGCAGCTGTCCTTCAGCATCGCCGCGCTGCCGCAGATCATCGCGCGGTCGAGTGCCGGGTCGAGCGGCGGCAGGCCGATGTCGCTGAACAGCTGGCCCGTCGCGATCACATCGGTCAGGCGGCCCTGGTTGCGAAACGGCTCGCGCGTCACGGTCGGGTAATAGACCAGCTTGCCGCGCACCATGTCGCCGATGAATTCGTTGGCCGGCAGCTCTTCTTCGATGAAGGCCGAATATGCCAGCTCGCTGACCTGGCGCACGCCGTGGATCAGCACCACCTTGTCGAAACGCTCGTAAGTCTCCGGGTCCTGGATGATGCTGATGAACGGCGCGAGGCCAGTGCCGGTGGACAGCAGGTACAGGTGCCGGCCCGGGCGCAGGTCGTCGAGCACCAGGCTGCCGACCGGCTTGCGGCCGACGATGACTTCGTCGCCCGGCTGCAGGTGCTGCAGCCGCGAGGTCAAGGGCCCGTTGGGCACCTTGATGCTGAAGAATTCGAGGTGCTCTTCGTGGTTGGCGCTGGCGACGCTGTAGGCGCGCAGCAGCGGCTTGCCTTCCACCGGTAGCCCGAGCATCACGAAGTGGCCGTTGCGAAATCGCAGGCCTGGGTCGCGCGTGGTGCGAAACGAGAACAGCGTGTCGTTCCAGTGGTGGACCTTCAGCACGCGTTCGGTGGCAAGTTGGGACATGGTCTGAACCGTTCAGGAGGCGGTTGAAAGGCTGAGCTCGTGCAGGTAAGCCCAGGGGTAGATGCCGCGGCCGTGGCCGTCGCTGAACACCAGGTTCAGGCCCTTGTCGCCGACCGGCTGGATGTCGGCGAGGCGGATGTCCGGCGGCGCTGCGGCACGCACGCCGCTTTGGCGGTACTGCTGCTCGCAGCCGCCGCAGCGGCAGGCGCTGCGCAGCAACGCGTGCGGCAGCAGCGACGTGGAACCGTCCTGCCAGGTCAGTTCGAGCGCGCCGGAGGATTGATGATCGACGATGGCTTGAGGAAATTCGTGCGCGGACAAGGTGGTGTCATTCATGTCAGGGCCTTCATGCCGTCGCGCGCGAAGTGGTGGTCCATGCCTTGAAGCCCGCTCGCCGCCAGCTCACCGCCCATCGCCGCCAGGCTCTCTTCGCGGATCAGCGCCTTCAGCTGCCGCACCAGCGCCTGGAAGGTCGGCGATGCGGTCATCTCGGGTGTGCGCGGGCGCGGCAGCGGGATCGGGATCTCGGCCTTGATGCGCCCTGGCCGCGCCGTCATCACGTAGACCTTCTCGGACAGGAAGATCGCTTCCTCGATGTCGTGCGTGATGAACAGCACCGACAACTGCAGCTGCTGCCACATGTTGGTGAGAATCTCCTGCATCACCGCGCGGGTTTGCGAGTCGAGCGCGCCGAACGGCTCGTCCATCAGCATCACCTGCGGGCTGGTGGCCAGCGCGCGCACGATGCCGACGCGCTGCTTCATGCCGCCCGAAAGCTGGTCGGGATAGTGGTTCTCGAACGCGAGCAGGCCGGTCATGCCGAGCAGCGAACGCGCGGCAGTCTGGCGCCGGTTCTGCCCCAGGCCCTTCATCTTCAGACCGAACTCGACGTTCTTGCGCACCGTCATCCATGGGAACAGCGAGTACTGCTGGAACACCACGCCGCGGTCGGCGCCCGGCCCGCCGATGCGCTCGCCGTCGAGCAAGGCCTCGCCTTCGCTGGGTTGGATGAAACCGGCCACGATGTTGAGCAGCGTCGACTTGCCGCACCCGGACGGTCCGATGACGCTGACGAATTCGCCCGGCTTGACCTCGAGCGAGACGTGGCTTGCGGCCTCGGTCATCTGCCCCTTGCTGCCGAAGCGCACCGTGACATCACGGATCTGCACATGCCCTTTACGGACGGTGGCGTGGTCGGCGTTCATCGCATGCTCCCTGCCCGCGGGCCATAGCTCAGCCACGGCATCAGCGCCCGGCCGACGCAGCGGATCAGGCCGCTGCACAGCAGACCAAGCACGCCGATGGTGATCATGCCGAGCACGATCTCGGGGTACGAGATCAATGAATACGCTTCCCACGTGAAGTAGCCGATACCGAACTGGCCGGAGATCATTTCGGCGGCGATCAGCGAGACCCAGGCCACGCCCATGCCGACCGCCAAGCCCGTGAAGATCTGCGGCGCGGCGCCCGGCAGCACCACGTGCCACATGATCTGGCGTTCGCGTGCACCGAGGCATTGGCTGGCGCGCAGCAACACGTCGTCGACCGCCTGCACGCCGCTCACGGTGTTGAGCAGGATCGGAAAGAAGGCGCCGATGAAGGTGATGAAGACGATGCTGACTTCGTTGTCGGGCCACAGCATGATCGAGATCGGCACCCAGGCGATGGCCGGGATCGGGCGAAACACCTCCATCGCCGGGAACAGCAGGTTGCGCGTCAGCCGGTAGCGGCCGATCAGCATGCCCAGCCCCACGCCCAGCACGGTGGCGATCGCAAAGCCGATGAAGATGCGCCGCAGGCTGATGCCAACGTTGGTCATGAACTTCGGCGACGCATTGACTTCGACCACCTTGCCCAGCACCTCGAGCGGCGTCGGGATGTTGGTGAAGCGGATGTACAAATCGAGCTTGTAGGTCGTGGCCAGGTGCCAGAACAGCACGATGCCCAGCAGCGAGGCGACGCCCATCAGCAGCGCCGGTGCC
>DASQOS010000569.1:0-3981 GCA_035644375.1 Rhizobacter sp. | reverse complement strand
TCTTTGCGCGCCTCGTCCATCGAGCCCGAGACATCCATCAGGCAAAACATCACGGCCTTGGATGTAGGCACCGGCACCCGCACGCGGCTGCGGTAGCGCAAGTCGATCGGGTCCAGATAGGGGATGCGGCCGATGCGCGCTCGCAGTGCTTCGATTTCCAGTTCAATGACCGGGATCTCGTGCAGGTGCGGGTTGGGTTCGGGATGGCGTTTGAACAGGACGAGCTGTTGTTCCAGGCGCCGCAGTTCTCGCCGCGAATCGCTGCCGATGGCAATGCGCCGGCCGATGGCGCCACGCATCGAGCGCACGACGTGCAGGTTGTTGGGTGTGCCGTCGCTGCTGTAGCCGGCGCGGTGGGTCTTGTATTCCGGTGTTTCGGCCAGCGTGGTGCGCGTCAGGTTGGGCAGGGCCAGGTCGTCGAAGAAGACCTGCATGAACTCTTCTTTGCTGAGGTGAAAAACGAAGTCGTCGTCACCCTCGCCGGAGTCCGATGCCTGGCCACCGCCGCCGCTGCCACCGCCGCCTTGCGGGCGCTCGATGCGGTCGCCGCGCACGTAGTCCTGGTTGCCCGGGTGGACCATCTCGCGCTTGCCGCCTTGCCCATGTCCGAACACGGGTTCGGCAATGTCGCGCTTGGGGATGTGGATGTCTTCCCCTTGCTCCATGTCGCGGATGCCACGGCCGTCCACCGCGCGTTTCACGGCCTCGCGGATCTGCTCCTTGTGGCGGCGCAGAAAGCGCTCGCGGTTGCCGATGGACTTGTTCTTGCCCGCCAGCCGCCGGTCGATGATCTGATGCAGCATTCGTTTGCCCTGATCCGAAGCGCTGCGCGAATTCAGCCGCGCAGTCGTCTTTCAATCCTCTTCATGAACTCTTTCTGACGCGCAGGTACCACTCGCACAACAAGCGAACCTGCTTGGACGTGTAGCCCTTGGCGACCATGCGGGTGACGAAGTCCTCGTGCTTCTTGGCTTCGTCGGCGCTGGCTTTGGCGTTGAAGCTGATCACCGGCAGCAGCTCTTCGGTGTTGGAGAACATCTTCTTCTCGATCACCGTGCGCAGCTTTTCGTAGCTGGTCCACGCCGGGTTGTTGCCGGCGTTGTTGGCGCGCGCGCGCAGCACGAAGTTGACGATCTCGTTGCGGAAGTCCTTCGGGTTGCTGATGCCGGCGGGTTTTTCGATCTTTTCGAGCTCGGCATTCAGCGAACTGCGGTCGAACACCTCGCCGGTGTCGGTGTCGCGGTACTCGTGGTCCTGGATCCAGTAGTCGGCGTAGGTGACGTAACGATCGAAGATGTTCTGGCCGTACTCGCTGTAGCTCTCAAGGTAGGCGGTCTGGATTTCCTTGCCGATGAACTCGGCGTACTTGACCGCCAGATGCTCCTTGATGAAGGCCAGGTATTTTTGTTCGGTTTCCGGCGGGAACTGTTCGCGCTCGATCTGCTGCTCCAGCACATACATCAGGTGCACCGGGTTGGCGGCGACTTCCGTGCTGTCGAAATTGAAGACCTTGGACAGGATCTTGAACGCGAAGCGCGTCGAGACGCCGCTCATGCCTTCATCGACACCGGCGTAGTCGCGGTATTCCTGGAAGCTCTTGGCCCGCGGATCGGTGTCCTTCAGGTTCTCGCCGTCGTACACCAGCATCTTGGAATAGAGGCTCGAGTTCTCGGGTTCCTTGAGCCGGGTCAGCGCCGCGAACTGCGACATCATCTTCAGCGTACCGGGTGCGCAGGTGGCCTGCGCCAGCGACGAGCCGCGCAGCAGCTTCTCGTAAATCTTGACCTCTTCACTGACGCGCAGGCAGTACGGCACCTTGACGATGTAGATGCGGTCGAGGAAGGCCTCGTTGTTCTTGTTGTTGCGGAAGGTCTTCCATTCGCTTTCGTTGCTGTGCGCGAGCACGATGCCGTCGAACGGAATCGCGCCGAAGCCTTCGGTGCCCTTGTAGTTGCCTTCCTGCGTGGCGGTCAGCAGCGGGTGCAGCACCTTGATCGGCGCCTTGAACATTTCGACGAACTCAAGCAGCCCCTGGTTGGACAGGCACAGGCCGCCCGAGTAGCTGTACGCGTCGGGGTCGTCCTGCGCGTAGGTCTCGAGCTTGCGGATGTCGACCTTGCCGACCAGCGACGAGATGTCCTGGTTGTTCTCGTCGCCCGGCTCGGTCTTGGCAATGCCGACCTGCCTCAGGATCGACGGGTAGCGCTTGACGATGCGGAACTTGCGGACGTCGCCGCCGAATTCTTCAAGCCGCTTGACAGCCCACGGCGACAGCACGCGCTGCAGGTAGCGGCGCGGAATGCCGTATTCCTTTTCGAGGATGGCGCCGTCTTCGAGCGCGTCGAACAGGCCCAGCGGCGATTCGTTGACCGGCGAACCCTTGATGGCATAAAAGGGCACCTCCTGCATCAGCGACTTGAGCCGCTCGGCAATCGACGACTTGCCGCCGCCCACCGGGCCCAGCAGGTACAGGATTTGTTTCCTTTCCTCCAAGCCCTGAGCGGCGTGCCGGAAGTAGGACACCACTTGCTCGATCGCGTCTTCCATGCCGTAGAACTCGGCGAAGGCAGGATAGACCTTGATGACCTTGTTGGCGAATAGCCGCGACAGGCGCTGGTCGTTGCGCGTGTCCACCGTCTGGGGTTCGCCGATCGCCTTGAGCATGCGCTCGGAGGCGGTGGCATAGGCCACCGGGTTGCGCTTGCATTCGGCAAGGTACTCTTCGAGGGAGAGCTCCTCTTCCCGCGTGCGCTCGAAGCGCGCGGTGAAATGACTGATCACGTCCATGCTGATCTCCTAAATATCAGGAAGGACAACGCAGAGAGACTACCTCCACGCCGTCTGGGGAAGTTCTGATGAAACCCTCTGCAGGATTCCATCAGAGCTTTCCATGGCATCAGCTATTCATGTCAATCAAGCTTCGTTCATTGTGCAGTTCAACATGCCTTGAGAAGAAGAGCAATATCACCGTTGTTCGACTCTTACACGGCCCCGGACCCTGAGCAAGTAGTGTGCCCCGATGTTTCCAGCGCTGCCATTTTTGTACCTCACGCCCTTCATGTCAGGGAGGCGAAAGGCGCTCGGTAAGTTTCTCGTGGAATGCGCCGTCAACCAATCCGCAAGAAAGCTTACTCATTCCTCAAACCGAGCTTCTCAAGCAGGCCATTGAGTTCGTCGAGCGAGCCGAAAGCGATCGCAACTTCCCCTTGCTGGCCATGCTTCGTCTGCTTCTTGACACGAATCTCGACCTGCGCCGTGAGCGCGTCGGACAACTGCTCTTCGATGCGAAGCAGATCGCGCGGCTTGTTCGTGCCAACGCGCACCGATGGCTTTTGCCGCGATGACGTAGCGCGCGCCACCAGTTTTTCAGCCTCGCGCACGCTGAGCTTCTTGCCCACGATCTCGCCGGCGCTGAGGATTTGCCGAGCGCCGTCCAACGGCAGCAGCGCGCGCGCATGGCCCATGTCCAGATCGCCGGCCATCAGCATTTGCTGCACCGGCTCTGCAAGATTGAGCAAACGCAGCAAATTGCTGGCGGCGCTGCGCGAGCGCCCGACCGCTTGCGCCGCTTGTTCGTGCGTCAGGTTGAATTCGTTGACTAGGCGCGCGATCCCATGTGCCTCTTCGAGCGGGTTCAGGTCTTCGCGCTGAATGTTCTCGATCAGCGCCATGGCCGCCGCGGCCTCGTCGGGCACTTCCTTGACCAGCACCGGGACTTCGTCGAGCCCAGCCAGCTTCGACGCACGCACGCGGCGCTCGCCAGCAATGATTTCGTAGCGGTTGTGTCCCACCGGACGCACCAGGATCGGCTGCATGACGCCCTGCGCCTTGATGCTTTCAGCCAGCTCGTACAGCGAGCCTTCGTCCATGCGCGTGCGCGGCTGGTATTTGCCGGGCTGCAGCTGCGCCAGTTTCAGCGTGCGCGGTGCGCCGTCCGACGACGGGGTCGCGATGCCATTGTTGTCTTGAACGCGGGGCCCG
>DASQOS010000568.1:0-5353 GCA_035644375.1 Rhizobacter sp. | reverse complement strand
ATCGTCGTCGACGATGGCTCCACCGACGGGACCGGCGCCGCGCTTGAACGGGCCGCGCTGCGCCGGGGGCCCCATGTGCGCGTGATCCGGCTGACGCGCAACTTTCGCCAGACGGCGGCCATGCAGGCCGGCATCGACGCCGCGCGTGGCGATGTCATCGTCACGATGGATGGCGACCTGCAGAACGATCCGCGCGACATCCCGAAACTGGTGGCCCGGCTGCTGACCGAAGACCTCGACCTGGTCGCCGGATGGCGCGTCAACCGACAAGACGGCCTGTGGCTGCGCCGCCTGCCGTCGATGCTCGCCAACCGGCTGATCCGCCGCTCGACCGGTCTCGCCTTCCACGACCTCGGCTGCAGCCTCAAGGCGTTCCGCGCCGACGTGCTTCGGCAGGTGCGCCTGTATGGCGAGATGCACCGCTTCATGCCGGCGTGGCTGGCCACGGTGACCTCGCCCGAGCGCATGTCCGAGGAGCCGGTCAACCACCGCGCGCGCCACGCGGGGGTGTCGAAGTACGGGCTCTCGCGCACCTTCCGCGTCATCACCGACCTGCTGGCGATGCACTTCTTCCTCAACTTCGGATCCCGCCCGGGGCACTTTTTCGGTGGCGTGGGCCTGGCCATATCGTCGCTGGGCGGCTTGATCCTGACGTGGCTGTTCTGGCTCAAGTTGCACGGCGAAGCCATCGGTGCACGGCCCCTGCTGTCGCTGGGATTTTTCCTCGTCATCGGCGGGCTGCAATTCATCACGACCGGTGTCGTGGCAGAGCTGCTGATCCGCATCTACTACGACCGCGGGCAGGCCGCACCCTATCGCCAACGCGAGGCTTTGGCGCCGGCAGCGGACGCCGGCTGGCACCGCGGCGGCGACGCGACCCAGGCATGACGTCCACGCCGCAGCAGGCCGGGCTGGCGCACGGAGCGGGCGACGACAGGGCCGATCGCGCCCGCCGAAAAATAATGGTCGTGGTCGCCGCGCTGCTGCTGCTCTGGTGGTTGTTGTGGCTGGGCGCGGCGCCGCTGTTCGATGTCGACGAGGGCGCCTTCGCAGAGGCCAGCCGCGAGATGCTGGCCTCGAACGACTGGGGCCACACCACGCTCAACGGTGCCGACCGGTTCGACAAGCCGATCCTGGTCTATTGGCTGCAGGCGACGAGCCTGGCGGCTTTCGGCAGCAACGAATTCGCGGTGCGCCTGCCGTCGGCGCTGTGCGCCTGGGGCTGGTGCCTGGCTGCCTGGGCCTTCGCCGCGCGCCGCTGGGGCGCCAGGGTCGGCATGGCGGCTGGCGTCGTGGTGGCCACCAGCCTGGGGCCGCTGCTCATCGGTCGCGCTGCGACCGCCGATGCGCTGCTCAACGTGCTGCTGGTGCTCACGATGTTCGACCTGTGGCGTTTTTGCGAGAGCTCGGCGGCGCACCCTGAAGGCCCAGTGCCGGCACACGCCCAGCGCGTGCTGCGTCGTGGTTTCGCCTGGGCCGGCCTCGGACTTCTGGCCAAGGGTCCGGTGGCGGTGCTGGTGCCCATCGGTGCCTTTGTGGTCTGGGCGGCGGCGGGCCGAAACAAGAACGACTGGCGAACGCTGGGCCGCATGCTGTCCGACCGTTGGGCCTGGGCGCTGGGCACCGTGATCGCAGTGCCTTGGTATGCGTATGCGTGGTGGCGGCATGGCCCCGCGTTCATCAACGGCTTTTTCATGCGCCACAACATCGATCGGTTCCGCGGGCCGCTCGAAGGGCACGGCGGCAGCATGGCGTACTACCTGGTGTTCTTGCCGCTGCTCATGCTGCCCTGGACGCCGCTGCTGGCACCGCTTGGCGCGGCCGCGTGGCGCAAGTGGCGCAGCGGCGCCCTGGCCAGCGAGACGCGGTTTCTGCTGGCGTGGGCGGCTTTCGTGATCGTCTTTTTCTCGCTCTCGGGCACCAAGCTGCCGCACTATGTGCTCTACGGCTACACGCCGTTTGCCCTGCTGGCCGCGCGCAAGCTGGTGTCGGGGCCGGTGTCGGGGCTGTGTTCCAAGGCGGTGTTCCTGGCCAGTGCAGGGCTGGTGGCCTTGGGTGCCAGTTCGGCGGCCCTGGCCGCGGCAGCAGCGGCACGCTGGGGCGACGCGTACTGGCGCCTGCTGCTCGACCCCGCGACGCTGCCTGCCGCGCCGTCGCTGCTGTTCGCCGCGCTGGCGTTGCTTGGCATTGGCGCCGCGGCGCTGCTGGCGCAACTGCGGCCCGAGCGCGGTGTCGCTGCGCTGCTGGGCGCGGCGGCTGTGGCGGGCTTGTGGATGAGCGCCCAGGTCGTTCCGTGGTGGGCCGAGGCGCTGCATGGGCCGGTGCGTGTCCTGGCGGCCGAGGCGCGCGAGCGCGGATGGCCGCTGGTGCAATGGCGTCTCCACCAACCCAGCGCCGGTTTCTACCGCGGTCAGGCGGCGCCGTTGCGCGGGCCGCAACCCGGCGAGGCGGCGATCGTCCGCGTCGACCGCCTCGGCGCCCCGGGCTCCGACCGCCCGCCAGCGCTGACGCTGATCCGCCAAGAGCGCGCGATGGCGCTGGTCATCGCCGGCCCGAGCGAAAACCGATGAGCGCGCGCTTGAATACACTGGCACGCACGATGAGGCACCGCGGAACATGAAGATTCTCGTGACTGGCGCGGCTGGTTTCATCGGCATGCACACCTGCGAACGCTTGCTGGCGCGGGGCGACGAAGTCGTTGGAATCGACAACCTCAACGACTACTACGATCCCCAGCTGAAAGAAGACCGCCTGGCGCAACTCGGCCGGCATGCCGGCTTTCGTTTCGAGCGGCTCGACATCGCCGACTCGGCGGCCACCGCCGCGCTGTTTGCCCAAGAGCGTGTGCAACGGGTGGTGCACCTGGCGGCCCAGGCGGGGGTGCGTTACTCGCTGACCCATCCGCATGCGTATGCCAACAGCAACCTCGTCGGTTTCGTCAACATCCTGGAAGGCTGCCGGCATCACGGCGTAGAGCACCTCGTCTATGCCAGCAGTTCCAGCGTGTACGGCGGCAACACGAAGATGCCGTTCTCCGAGTCGGACCCGGTCGACCGCCCGGTCAGCCTGTACGCCGCGACGAAAAAAGCCAACGAACTGATGGCGCACAGCTACAGCCACCTGTATCGCCTGCCCACCACCGGCCTGCGCTTCTTCACCGTGTACGGACCCTGGGGCCGGCCCGACATGGCCTACTTCAGTTTCACCAAGGCGATCCTCGAAGGCCGCAGCATCGACGTCTACAACCACGGCAACATGGCGCGAGACTTCACCTACGTCGACGACATTGCCGAGGGCGTGGTTCGTGTGGTCGACCGTGCGCCGGTTGCTGTCGCGGCCGAACCACCGGCCAAGATCTTCAACATCGGCAACCACAGCCCTGTGCCACTGATGGATTTCATCGCCACGCTGGAGCGTTGCCTCGGTCGCCAGGCCAGCCTTTGCATGCTGCCGATGCAGCCGAGCGACATGCCCGCGACCTATGCGGACATCGAGGCGCTGGCGCAGTGGGTGCAGTTCCGGCCGAGCACCTCGATCGAGACCGGACTGGCGCGTTTTACGGAGTGGTTCAGGGCCTACTACGCGCGATAGCCATCGCCGGGTGATCGCGAGAAGTGCCGGGTGCGATGGCCGCGCCCGCTGAGATTGCCTCGCACATGACTTTCGTCCATCGGCCGCGATGACTTTCGGCCGATGGCATCCCGCCTGCCGACGCCTAGTCTTTCAGCATCGACCTGTCACACCTGCGGAGCTTGTCATGAAAGACGTTTGTGCATTCGGTGATTCGGACTACGAACTGCGATTTGCGGACTTGGCGCATGCAGGGCACGGCTATGCGTTTCCGTGCGACGGGCGAGGGCAGGTCAATCTCGACCGCCTCAGCGACAAGGGCCGCGCCAACTATTTCTTTGCGCGAGCGACCGTCGGGCACCAACTCGCTTGGCCCACGGTCAGCCGTCGCATGGCTGATGTGACGCACTGACAGCCAAGACAAGTGCGACATGGCGCGAGAGCCGCGCGGGCGTGCTCGTGACCGTGCCGTGTGCCACGATCGGCGCTTGCGCCGACGCCTGTTTCCCTGCAGTCTGTGGGCCACGAGTCAAAAAGGATTCTCGATGTCCACCTTGCCCTCCCAGGGACTTGCACCCACTGCCGAACAGATTCTTCGCCACCTGCGCCGCTCGAACGACGTGGCGCGCCGCGCGGTCGGCCTGGGCCATCACCCGTTCGGCGCCGTGCTGGTCGGCCCCGATCAAGAGACGGTGCTGCTGGAGCAATGCAACATCGACACGGTGAACCATGCCGAGTCGACCCTTGCCCGCATCGCAGCGACCAATTTCACGCCCGAGTTCCTGTGGGGCTGCACCCTGTACACCGCGGTCGAGCCCTGCTGCATGTGCGCCGGCACGGCGTACTGGGCCAACATCGGCCGGGTGGTGTTCGGCATGACCGAGGCACAGCTGCTCGCCGAAACCGGCGAACACCCCGAGAACCCGACGATGAACCTGCCGTGTCGGCAGGTGTTCCAGCACGGCCACAAGGCGGTGGAAGTGATCGGCCCGGTGCCCGGTATCGCCGAAGAGACGATCGCGTTGCAGCGCTCGTTCTGGCCGAGCCGCTGAGCCGCAAAGAAAACGGGCCGCGAGGGCCCGTGTTGGATTGCATGTTGGTGGAGAGGAGGAGGATCGAACTCCCGACCTTCGCATTGCGAACGCGACGCTCTCCCAGCTGAGCTACCCCCCCAACAGAAAGCAAGTCTATCAAACAGGCGCACTGCAGCGCGAGAAGGTGCTGAGCGACAGACCTTTCACGTTAACCCTCAAACATAGCAGCGTGCTATGCAGTGCATTGAAGCTTTTTATTGCAGTGCACGCGATGCTGCGGTACGGTTCCACCGTGCTGCCTGATTCTCAGCCAGCCGCGTCCAATTGACTTACATGCAGGAGAGTGACATGGGCTTAAAAGGATCGAAGACCGAGCAAAACCTGAAGGACGCCTTTGCGGGTGAGTCACAGGCCAACCGCCGCTATCTGTATTTCGCAAACAAGGCCGACATCGAAGGGCAGAACGACGTGGCGGCGCTGTTCCGTTCCACCGCAGAAGGCGAAACCGGCCATGCGCACGGCCATCTGGAATTTCTGGAAACCGTGGGCGATCCCGCCACGGGCTTGCCGATCGGGTCAAGCCGCCTGAACCTGCAGGCAGCCGTCGCGGGCGAAACCCACGAGTACACGGACATGTATCCCGGCATGGCCAGGAGCGCTCGCTCCGAAGGTTTCGATGAGATTGCCGATTGGTTTGAGACCTTGGCCAAGGCCGAGCGCTCGCATGCCAACCGCTATCAAAAGGCACT
>DASQOS010000567.1:0-17732 GCA_035644375.1 Rhizobacter sp. | reverse complement strand
CGATCGCCGACATGCCGGCCTACCGCCAGCGCTTGTCGCAGTTCGTCTACCAGTCGGGCAGCAGCATGCAGCCGATGTTCGCCGCGGCCAAGCGCTCGCCCAAGCGTGTCGTCTATGCGGAAGGCGAGGACGAGCGGGTGTTGCGCGCGGCGCAGGTCGTCGTCGACGAGGGCCTGGCGCGTCCGCTGCTGCTCGGCCGCCCCGAAGTCATCGCGCAACGCCTATCGGAATTCGGCCTGCGGCTCGAGATCGGCAAGGACTGCGAGGTCGTGAACCTGCTCGACCCCGCCATCTACGGTGACGCGGCCGACGATTACTTCGAGCTCAAGCGGCGCGAAGGCGTGTCGCGTGCCGTCGCACGGGTCGAGATGCGCAGCCGCGCCACGCTGCTGGCGGCCATGCTGGTGCGCCAGGGCAAGGCCGATGCGATGTTGTGCGGCACCTTCGGCGGCTACGGCGACCACCTGCGCCATGTGCGCGACGTGATCGGCCTGCGCCCCGGCACGCAGACGCTGGCCGCGATGCAGATGCTGATGCTGCCCGGGCGCCAGCTGTTCATCCTCGACACGCACGTGAATCGCGATCCGAACGCCGAGCAGCTCGCCGAGATCACACTGCTGGCGGCCGAAGAGGTGCGCCGCTTCGGCGTCACGCCGAGTGTCGCGCTGCTGTCGCACTCGAGCTTCGGCGGCTCGGATGCGGCTTCCGCGGTGAAGATGCGCCAGGCGCTGGCCCTCATCAAGGCGCAGGATCCGCAGCTTGCGGTCGAAGGCGAGATGCGCGGCGACGCCGCACTGTCCAAGACCATCCTCGACCGCGAGTTCCCCGACTCGAACCTCACGACCGAAGCCAATGTGCTCGTGATGCCCAACGTCGATGCGGCCAACATCTCCTACAACCTGCTGCGTGTCGCCGCCGGCAACGGCATCACGGTCGGCGGCATCCTGCTCGGCGCGGCTCGCCCGGTGCACATCCTGACGCCGTCGGCGACGGTGCGGCGCATCGTCAACATGACGGCGCTGGCCGTCGTCGATGCGACGTCGCAGCCCCAGCCTGATCTTGCGCTCGACTGATCCACCATGAACGAATCCGTCGTCATTGGGCCGCAGCGCGCGGGCGCCACAACCGCACCACAGCGCGGCGAGGCCAAGACCGCGCGCATCCCCATCAAGGTCGAGGCCGCTGCTGCCTTGCCGAAGCCGGAATGGATCCGCGTGCGGGTGTCGCGGAGCGAGAGCTTTCGCGAGGTCAAGCGTGTGCTGCGCGAGGCGCAGTTGCACACCGTCTGCGAAGAGGCCTCGTGCCCGAACATCGGCGAATGTTTCGGCAAGGGCACCGCAACCTTCATGGTGCTGGGCGACCTGTGCACCCGCCGTTGCCCGTTCTGCGACGTGGCGCACGGCCGGCCGCTGCTGCCAGATCCGCTGGAGCCGCAGCACCTCGCCGATACGGTCGCCAAGCTGAGCCTCAAGTACGTCGTCATCACGAGCGTCGATCGCGACGACCTGCACGACGGCGGCGCGGCGCATTTCGCCGACTGCATCCGCGCGGTGCGCCGCCGGTCGCCGGAGACCCGCATCGAGGCGTTGACGCCGGACTTCCGAGGTCGTGCCGATATCGCGCTCGACATCCTGAGCGCGGACGCGCCCGACGTGATGAACCACAACCTCGAGACAGTGCCGCGCCTGTACAAACAAGCGCGGCCGGGTGCCGACTACAGCCATTCGCTGCGCCTGCTGCAGTCGTTCCGGCAGCGCCGCCCGGACGTGCCGACCAAGTCGGGCCTGATGCTGGGCCTGGGCGAAACCGGCGGGGAAGTCCTCGACGTGATGCACGACCTGCGTCGGCACGGCGTGGACATGCTCACCGTGGGCCAATACCTGCAGCCGCGCCCCGGCAACCTGGCCGTGCAGCGCTATGTCGAGCCCGAACAGTTTGAAGCGATCGCAGCGCAGGCCAAGGGCATGGGTTTCGTGCACGCGGCCTGCGGGCCACTCGTGCGCTCGAGCTACAACGCCGATCAGCAGGCCCGCGCGGCCGGCGTCTGATCGTTCAATAAATCACAAGGAGACATCCATGGACCACCAGACCGTATCCAAGCCGCTCTACAAGTCGCTGTATTTCCAGGTCATCACCGCCATCGTCATCGGCGTGCTGCTGGGCCACTTCTACCCGCAGACGGGCGAGGCGATGAAGCCGCTCGGCGACGGCTTCATCAAGCTGATCAAGATGATCATCGCGCCGATCATCTTCTGCACCGTCGTGGTCGGCATCGCCGGCATGGAAGACATGAAGAAGGTCGGCAAGACCGGCGGCATGGCGCTGCTGTATTTCGAGATCGTCAGCAGCATCGCGCTGGTCGTTGGCCTGCTCGTCATCAACATCGTTCAGCCCGGCGTCGGCATGAACATCGACGCGAGCACGCTCGATACCAAGGGCATCTCGGCCTACACCGGCCCGGGCAAGATGGCCTCGACCACCGAGTTCCTGCTCAACGCGATCCCGAACACCGTGGTCGACGCCTTCGCCAAGGGCGAGATTCTGCAGGTGCTGCTGTTCGCGGTGATGTTCGGCTTTGCGCTGCACAAGTTCGGCGGCCGCGGCACGCTGGTGTTCGACTTCATCGAGAAGTTCTCGCGCGTGCTGTTCGGCATCGTCGGCTACATCATGAAGGTGGCCCCGATCGGTGCGTTCGGTGCGATGGCGTTCACGATCGGCAAGTACGGCGTCGGCTCGCTGGTGTCGCTGGGTGCGTTGATGGCCACCTTCTATGCCACCTGCCTGATCTTCATCTTCGTCGTGCTCGGCGCCATCGCGCGCTTCGCCGGCGGCTTCTCGATCTGGAAGTTCATCAAGTACATCAAGGAAGAGCTGCTGATCGTGCTGGGCACCTCGTCGAGCGAGGCGGCGCTGCCCCGCCTGATGGTGAAGATGGAGAACCTGGGGGCCAAGAAGTCGGTGGTCGGCCTGGTGATACCGACCGGCTACTCGTTCAACCTGGACGGCACCTCGATCTACCTGACGATGGCCGCGGTGTTCATCGCCCAGGCCACCAACACGCCGATGACGCTGGGCCAGCAGGTCACCCTGCTGCTGGTGCTGCTGCTCACGTCCAAGGGTGCCGCCGGCGTGACGGGCAGCGGCTTCATCGTGTTGGCGGCCACCTTGTCGGTAGTGGGCCATGTGCCGGTCGCGGGACTCGCGCTGATCCTCGGCATCGACCGCTTCATGTCCGAAGCACGGGCGCTGACCAACCTGATCGGCAATGGCGTCGCGACGGTGGTCATCGCCAAATGGACTGGTGACCTCGACAGCGCTCGCATGCAGCGCCATCTCGATCACGAGAGCGCGGCCGAGGCCGACGCGCCCGAAGAGGTCTGCGACGCCACCGAGCCCAAGACGCCTGTAGCCGAGCCGCATGTGCGCGTTGCCGCTGTGCGCTGAGCTGGTGCGAGCCTTGTCTTCGAGATCCGCACCATGAGCAACCCGCCAACCAAGCACCGCATCGTCATCGTCGGTGGTGGTGCCGGTGGGCTCGAGTTGGCGACGAGCCTGGGCAATTTGCTGGGCAAGCGCGGCCGCGCCGACATCACCCTGATCGACAAGAACCGCACCCACGTCTGGAAGCCCAAGCTGCACGAGATCGCATCGGGCAGCATGGACCTGAGCGCCCACGAGGTCGATTACCTCGCGCAGGCGCACTGGCACCACTTCCGCTTCCGGATCGGCGAGATGACCGGGCTTGACCGGGAGCGCCGCGAGGTGCGTGTCGCGCCGTACGTGGACGACGAGGGCAGGGAGGTGACACCCGACCGTGTGTTCGGCTACGACACACTGGTGCTCGCGCTCGGCAGCCTGAGCAACGACTTCGGCACGCCCGGTGTCGCGGCGCACGCGCTCAAGCTCGAGTCGAAGGCCGACGCCCAGCGATTCCATGCCCGGATGGTCAACGCTTGCATCTGCGCGCACGCCCAGACGACGCCGCTGCGGGCCGAGCAATTGCACGTTGCGATCATCGGCGCCGGCGCCACCGGGGTCGAGCTGGCGGCGGAGCTGCACCGCACGACCCGCGAAATGGTGGCCTACGGCCTCGACCGCGTCGATGCCGAGAAGGACATCCAGGTCAACCTCATCGAGGCGGCCGATCGGGTGTTGCCCGCGCTGCCACCTCGGTTGTCGGAGGCAACCGTCGAACTTTTGCGCAAGCTCGGTGTCGTGGTGCACACGAGCGCGAAGGTCGCCGAGGTGCTGCCCGACGGCGTGCGCCTGGCCGACGGGCGCACCTTGCCGGCCGAGCTGGTCGTCTGGGCGGCAGGTGTGAAGGCGGCGGACTTCCTGAAGGACATCGCCGGCCTGGAGACCAACCGCATCAACCAGATCGTCGTGCGACCGACCTTGCAGACGACGCGCGACGACGACATCTTCGCGCTCGGCGACTGCGCCGCCTGCGAGTGGCCGCAGGCCAACGGCGGCAAGGGTGGCTGGGTGCCGCCGCGTGCTCAGGCATCGCACCAGCAGGCGTCACACATGGCGGCGCAGATCTACCGACGCCTCGCGGGCCGGCCGCTGAGACCTTATCGCTACCACGACTTCGGTTCGCTGGTGTCGCTCGGCGAGTTCAGCACCGTCGGCAACATGATGGGCGGCCTGATCGGCGGCAGCCTGATGATCGAAGGCGTCTTCGCCCGCGTGATGTACGTGTCGCTCTACAAGATGCACGAATACGCGCTGCACGGTTTTTTCAAGGTCGCACTCGACACACTCGCACGCCTGATCACTCGGCGCACCGAGCCTCACGTCAAGCTGCATTGAACGGTCGAGCACCATGAACGATTCGAAAAACAGTGCCGATCCCTTCGGTTGGTTCGAGCAACTGGCGCGCGGCCACCAGCAGTTTGCGACGCTGATGCGCGGTGCCGTCGACGCCGCCCCGCTCGACGAACTCAGCAAGGCGCAATGTGGCTTTGCGCTGCGCCAGGTGATCGATGCGATGAACCCGAAGAACGGTCTGGCCACCAACCCCGAGGTGCTGCAGCTCGCAATGGAAAGCGGCGGCGCGAGTCTGGTGGACGGGGCCCGACTGTTTATGGCCGATGTGGCCAAGGGCCGCATCTCGATGTCGGACGACCAGGCCTTCGAGGTCGGTCGCAACCTGGCGACGACCCCCGGCAGCGTGGTGTTCGAGAACGAGCTGATGCAGCTCATCCAGTACGCGCCGACCACGCCGAAGGTGCACAAGCGGCCGCTCGTCGTTGTGCCGCCGTGCATCAACAAGTTCTACATCCTCGACCTGCAGCCCGAGAACTCGCTGGTGGCGTACGCCGTGTCCGAAGGGCACACGGTGTTCCTCGTGTCGTGGCGTAACGTCGGTACCGCGCAGAGCCAGCTTGACTGGGACGACTATGTCGAGCACGGCGTGCTCGAAGCGCTGTCGGTGGCAAGCGCGATCGGCCGCACGGACCGCGTCAACACGCTGGGCTTCTGCATCGGCGGCACCCTGTTGGCGAGCGCGCTGGCGGTCGCTGCAGCGTGCGGCCGCCAACCCGCGGCGAGCGTGACGCTCTTGACGACGATGCTCGACTTCTCGGGTACCGGCGAGCTCGGATTGATGGTCGACGAAGCGATGGTCGCGGCACGCGAGGCGAGCATCGGCAAGGGCGGCCTGTTGAAAGGGCGCGAGCTGGCGCAGGTGTTTTCCACCCTGCGCGCCAACGACCTGATCTGGCCCTACGTCGTCAATGGCTACCTCAAGGGGCAGGCGCCGTGCGCCTTCGATCTGCTGTTCTGGAACGGCGACGACACCAACCTGCCGGGTCCGATGTACTGCTGGTACCTGCGCCAGACCTACCTCGAGAACCGGTTGCGCGAGCCCGGCGGCACGGTCCAGTGCGGTGTGCCGGTGGACCTGTCGCGCATCGACCTGCCGGCCTTCGTCTATGCCTCGCGCGAGGACCACATCGTGCCGTGGCAAACCGCCTACGCGAGCACCTGGCTGCTCGGGGGCGAGACTCGCTTCGTGCTCGGCGCCAGCGGCCACATCGCGGGCGTGATCAACCCGCCGGCCAAGCGCAAGCGCAACTTCTGGACCGCCGACCTCGCGCCGGATGCACAGGCGTGGCTGGCTGCTGCGCAAAGCGTCGATGGCAGCTGGTGGCCGACGTGGAGCGAATGGCTGGGCCGGTATGCCGGCGCACTTGTCGCCGCGCCGCGCCAGGCCGGCAACGCCGAATTCACCGTCATCGAGCCGGCGCCTGGCCGCTACGTCAAGGCGCGTGCCGAATGAGCGCGCGCCACCCCATTGCCTTCAACTCAAGGAGATTCGTATGACCGACATTGTGATCGTCGCCGCCCAACGCACCGCGGTGGGAAAATTCGGCGGTGCGCTCGCCAGGACCCCGGCGCCCGAGCTCGGCGCGCATGTGGTGAAGGGGCTGCTCGCGAAAACCGGTGTCCCCGCCGACGCGATCTCCGAAGTCATCATGGGCCAGGTGCTGACGGCCGGCTCGGGGCAGAACCCGGCGCGCCAGACGGTCATCAAGTCGGGCCTGCCGAACTCGGTGCCGGGGCTGACGATCAACAAGGTCTGCGGCTCGGGCCTGAAGGCAGTGATGCTGGCGGTGCAGGCCGTGCGCTGCGGCGACGCCGAGGTCGTCGTCGCTGGCGGTCAGGAGAACATGAGCGCCTCGCCGCATGTGCTGCTGAACTCGCGCGAAGGCAACCGCATGGGCGAGTGGAAGTTGGCCGACTCGATGATCACCGACGGCCTGTGGGACGTCTACAACCAGTACCACATGGGGACGACGGCCGAGAACGTCGCTAAGGAATACGGCATCTCGCGCCAGATGCAGGACGCGCTGGCGCTGGCGTCGCAGCAGAAGGCGGCTGCCGCACAGGAGGCCGGGCGTTTCGCCGAGGAGATTCTGCCGTTCACCATTCCGCAGAAGAAGGGCGACCCGATCGTCTTCGCGGCTGACGAGTTCGTCAACCGCAAGACCAGCGCCGACGCGCTGGCCGGCCTGCGCCCCGCATTCGACAAGGCGGGCTCGGTGACGGCTGGCAACGCCTCCGGTCTGAACGACGGCGCCGCGGCGGTGCTGGTGATGTCGGCGCAGCGTGCGGCGACGCTCGGCCTGCAGCCGCTCGCGGTGATCCGCGCCTACGCGAGTGCCGGCCTCGACCCGTCGCTGATGGGCATGGGTCCGGTGTCGGCCTCCCGGCTGTGCCTGAAGAAGGCCGGCTGGAAAGCGCAGGACCTGGACGTGATGGAGATCAACGAGGCGTTCGCTGCGCAGGCCTGCGCCGTCAACCGGGAGATGGGCTGGGACACGAGCCGCATCAACGTCAACGGCGGTGCGATCGCGATCGGCCACCCCATCGGCGCTTCGGGCTGCCGCGTGCTCGTGACGTTGCTGCACGAGATGCGCCGCCGTGGCGCGAACAAGGGCCTGGCCTCGCTGTGCATCGGCGGCGGCATGGGCGTGGCGCTGGCGGTCGAGCGTGCCTGACGGCGTGTGACAAAAGGACTCTTCATCAACCGAGGAGAAATGCGATGACTCAACAACATGTGGTGCTGGTGACGGGTGGCATGGGTGGCCTCGGCGAGACGATCTCGACCAAGATGGTCGACGCCGGCTATAAGGTCGCAGTGACCTATTCGCCTGGCAACAAGACCCACGCCGACTGGCTGGCGCAGATGGCGGCCAACGGCTACGCCATCGTCGCGGTGCCCTGCGACGTGGCCGACTTCGATTCGTGCAGGCGGGCGGTGGCCGAAGTCCAGGAAAAGCTCGGCCCGGTCGACGTGCTGGTGAACAACGCCGGCATCACGCGCGACATGACCTTCAAGAAGATGGACAAGGTCAACTGGGACGCTGTGCTGCACACCAACCTCGACAGCCTGTTCAACATGACCAAGCAGGTCGCAGACAGCATGGTCGAGCGCAACTGGGGCCGCATCATCAACATTTCGTCGGTCAACGGCTCCAAGGGTGCCTTCGGCCAGACCAACTACTCCGCGGCCAAGGCCGGCGTGCACGGCTTCACCAAGGCGCTGGCGCTCGAGGTCGCAAAGAAGAACGTGACCGTCAACACGATCTCTCCAGGCTACATCGGGACGAAGATGGTCACGGCGATCCCGAAGGAAGTGCTGGACAGCAAGATCCTGCCGCACATCCCCGTCGGGCGCCTGGGCAAGCCCGAAGAGGTAGCCGGTCTGATCATCTACCTCGCCTCGGAAGAAGCGGCGTTCGTGACGGGGGCCAACATCGCCATCAACGGCGGCCAGCACATGCAATGAAAGAACGCCAATGATCAAGCACGGCATCGATCAGGAAGCCCTGATAGCCAAGTTTTCCGAAACCACCGCCAAGCAGGGCGAGGCGATTCGCAAGGCGGTCATCGAGACGACGTTGAAAGCCCTGCAGGGTCGGGAGCTCAGCCTCACGAACATCAAGCAAGTGCTGAACACGGTCGCCAAGGCCGCATCGACCGGGGCGGCGAACAGCGCACTGCCTTCGGCCGATGTCGAGACCTTGCTCGCCAAGGCGGTGGCCGGCATGGACGCCGCGCTCGAGAAGGCGGTGCAGGCCAACCGCAAGGCGCTGCAGCAGATGATCGACCAGGGCGCTGACCTGCGAGAGACGCAGGTCAAGAAGGCGCTCGCGGACATCGAGAAGATGGAGGGCACGCTGTTCGCGGCCTTGCGCAAGGCGGCCGACGGCTCGCAGGCCTCGCTCGAAGGCCCATGGGCCGAGGTCCTGAAGGCGACGCAAGACAAAGGCACGGGCACGGGTGCGCAGGCCAGCGCGGCGATCACGCAGTTGATGGACAGCGCGCAGAGCAATCTGCGCCAAGGCCGCGTGCTCGGGCTGCGGGCGTCGCAGGCGATGCTCGACAGCTACTCGACGCTCGTCAGCGGTGTGCTGATCGGCATGTCCGACGCGCTCCAGCAAGGCGGCGCTGCGCCAGGCCCGTCGCTTAAGAAGTAACGAGAGAGTGATGATGGAGACGCTGCTTCTCGCCCGCATGCAGTTCGCGGCCAACATCACCTTTCACATCCTGTTCCCGACGATCTGGCTGCTGCTGTTCTTCCGGCTGCGCTGGCTGGCCACACGCGACGGTGCCGACCGCGTCGCGGCGCAAGGCTGGCTCGACGCCTGCCGCTTCTGGACCAAGGTGTTCGCGCTGACCTTCGCGCTCGGCGTGGTCAGCGGCATCACGATGAGCTTCCAGTGCGGCACCAACTGGCCGGGCTTCATGCAGAAGGTGGGCAACATCGCCGGCCCATTGCCGGGTTACGAAGTGCTGATGGCGTTCTTCTTCGGTTTCCTTGCCCTCGCCTACAGCATCTACCCGTATGTCGAGCTCGACCAGTTGACGATTTGGCAGGCGGCGAGCAGCCCCGAAGCGCTCAAGGTGATCCGGTTCGGCACCTGCATCTCGGTGCCGGCGATCGCCGGCTGCACGGTCTTTTCGTACCGCGTGTTCCGCGGCAAGACCGGCGAGTTGAAGTACGCATGAGCGCTGACTCGGTGGGTTCTGCATACACGGTGCCGTCGGGCACGCGGTACGATGCCTCGCCCATGATCTTCGCGCCGGCACTCCGTTTCGACCTGCCTTCCCCGCGTACGCGGCGTTGGCGCGGCTTGCTGCGCTGGTGCGCCGCGCTGGCCCTGGTGGCTGCGGCTGCCTATGCCGGCCACGAGGTCGCGCTGCAGACCGGCTTGTCGCGGCTGCGCGAAGCGGCCGAGCACCGGCTGGACATGCTCGCAACCGGCCTCGACGCCGACCTGGCGCGTTACGACTACTTGCCCGCGCTGCTCGAAATGACGCCGGTGGTGCCGGCGCTGCTCGAGGAGCCGGCCAACCCGCAACTGCGCGACGCCGCCAATCACTACCTGAACGGCGTCAACGCGACCGTCGGCGCCGAGATGCTCTACGTGCTCGACCGAAGCGGCACCTCGGTGGCGGCGTCGGACTGGGACCAGCCGGGCACCACGATCGGCCGGAACCTGTCGTTCCGGCCCTATGTCAGCGACGCGGTCAACAACGGTCGTGGCCGCTTCTACGGCGTTGGCATCACGAGCGGCAGGCCCGGCTACTACCTGTCGTACGCGCTGCGCCGCGGCGAGGGCTTGCGCGGCGTGGCGGCCGTGAAGATCAACATTGAAGAAGCCGAGAACGCGTGGCGCAAGCTGCCGGGTCATGTGCTGCTGATCGACGAGCGCGGCGTCGTCATCCTGTCGACGCGCGACGAGCTGAAATATCGGCCGGTCGCGCCGCTCGACGCCGATCAGCGCGCCGAGGTGCAGCGTTCGCGCCCCTACGGCGAAGCGCCGCTGAATCCGCTGCGCTGGACGACGTTGAAGGCGCTCACACCCAATACGCAGATCGTGAGCCTGGATGGGCTGGCGCAGCTCGCTTCGATGCGCACGCTGCAGCGCGCGGCCTGGCGCTTGGTCGCGCTCGACGACATGGCGCCGGTGCATATGACGGCGCGTTATGCCGCCGTTACCGCGAGCCTCGCGATGGCGGTGCTGCTGCTGGTGGCAGTGGCGCTGTGGCAGCGCCGCCGGGCGGTGCGCCAGAAGCTCGCGAGCCAGGCTGCACTGCAGACGGCGTACGACGGCCTCGAGTCGACGGTCGTCGCGCGCACGGCGCAGTTGCGGGCGGCGCAGAGCGATCTTGTGCATGCCGGAAAGATGGCGGCGCTCGGGCAGATGTCAGCCGGTATGGTGCACGAGCTGAACCAGCCGTTGACGGCGCTGCGCACGCTGTCCGACAGCGCCGGCATCCTGCTCGACCACGATCGGCGCGACGAGGTGCGCGGCAACCTGCAGCGCATCTCCGGCATGGTCGACCGCCTGGCGCGGCTGACCTCGCGCCTCAAGACCTTCGCCCACAAGAGCGACGTGCCGCCGCAACCGGTACCGCTCTTGCGCAGCATCACCGACACCCAGGCCCTTCTCGGGACCGAGCTGAAGGAGCACGACATTCGCGTCGAGGTCGACGTGCGGCCCGCCGAGCTGAGCGTGATGGCCGATGAGGCCACGATCGGCAGCTTGCTGAGCAACCTGATGCGAAATGCGATCGACGCGATGCAGGGGGCACCGCGGCGCGTGCTGCGGATCGAGGCCCGAACCGATGGCGAGCGCGCGATTCTGAGCGTGACCGACACCGGCCCCGGCATCCGCTTCGACATCCTCGCGCACCTGTTCGAGCCCTTCGTCACCAGCAAGCCGGCCGGCGCCGGACTCGGGCTCGGACTGGTCATTTCGGCACAGCTGATCCGTGCTGCCGGCGGCACGCTTCGGGCCAACAATGGCGACCAAGGCGGCGCCCGCTTTACCGTCGATCTGCCGAGCGCCACTCTTCAGGAGCAGTCTCAAGGTGAGTAAAGACCTTTCGATCCGGGTTCTGCTGATCGAAGACGACGCCGACGTGCGCTCGAGCACCGAACAGGTGCTGTCCTTGAATGGCTTCGAGGTCGAGTCGTTCGCCAGTGCCGAACGGGCACGCCCGCTGATCGCCTTCGGCCTGCCGGCGATCGTCGTCTGCGACGTTCGCCTGCCGGGCTTGAGCGGCACCGATTGGCTAACGGAAATCCGCAGGATCGATGCCGAGATCCCGGTCGTCCTCGTGACGGGGCATGGGCACATCGCGATGGCAGTGCAGGCGATGCGCGAAGGTGCCTACGACTTCATCGAGAAGCCGTTCACCTCCGAGCGGCTGGTCGCCGTGGTCCGCCATGCCGTGGAGCGTCGCCAGCTGGCGCTGCAGGTGCGAATGCTGCGCGACGCGCTCGACAACTGGCACGGCATCCAGGCGGTGCTGATCGGCCGTTCCGCGCAGATGCAGCAAGTGCGCCGTACCGTGATGACACTCGCTGAAACGTCAGCCGACGTGCTGATCTACGGCGAGACCGGGACCGGCAAGGAGCTCGTCGCGCGCTGCCTGCATGACCACAGCGAGCGCCGGCGCCAGCACTTCGTGCCGCTCAATTGCGGCGGGCTGCCCGAGGCGCTGGCCGAGAGCGAGCTGTTCGGCCACGAAGCGGGGGCTTTCACGAGCGCCAACCGGGTGAGGGTGGGTAAGTTCGAACATGCACATGGCGGCACCTTGTTCCTCGACGAGATCGAGAGCATGCCGATGGCCGTGCAGATCAAGCTGCTGCGCGCCCTGCAGGAGCGCAGCATCGAACGTATCGGGTCGAACAAGGCGATTTCGTTCGATTGCCGCGTCGTCGCTGCCAGCAAGGACGATCTCAAGTCACTGAGCGACCAGCACAAGTTCAGGGCCGACCTGTACTACCGGATCGGCGTCGCCATCATCGAGTTGCCGCCGCTGCGCGAGCGGCGCGAGGACATCCCCTTGCTGTTCGAGCACTTCACACTGATGGCGGCCGGCCGCTACGAGCGCGCGGCGCCGCTCGTGAGCAATGCGCAACTGGCCGAACTGATGGCCTATGCCTGGCCCGGCAACGTGCGTGAGCTGCGCAATGTTGCAGACCGCTTCGTGCTCGGCCTGCTGGGCGACCGGCTGACCCAAGTGCGCGGCGACGATGAACAGCCCGGGCTGCCGCTCGGATTGCCGCAGCAGGTCGAGCATTTCGAGCGCGCCGTGATCGTCGAGGAATTGAGGAGGCGCCGAGGCGATCAGCCCGCCACGGCCAGCGCACTCGGGATCGCCAGGCAGACACTGCATGACAAGCTGCGAAAATTCGGGATCGCCCCGGACGAGTTCAAGAGTTGATTCTGTAAACACAATGCAGGCCGAGGAATGGATGCACCAGGAACGAGCGGTAGCGACAGCAAAGAGATTCATACGGGTTGGATGATCGTGGTCATGGTTGGCGCCTGGCCGCATAGCGGTGCATCGCAAGCACTGCGGGCGTACTTCCGCTATCGCGCCGCCAGCGGCGATGCCTTGCTCGGGCGACCCGCGACCGGGCACGGCAGGTGCGGTGGCAGAGATCGCCCGCGGAGGCTGACGACATGTCATGAGGTCTTCCCTTTGTGCCGTGAGACTGCACGCAGCGTGGCCTTTTGTTCAGCTCGCTCCTTGGCCTCCTTGAGGCGGTACGACTGCCCTCGAAGGCGACGATCGCGCATCGCGACCCGAGGTACTCCCACGCTCACGCGGCCGGTCTGCCGCTACCCTTCGTGGCCGAAGTATCGTGCGGCCGAGACTCGAACGCCACCGCCAGTTTCGACTGTGTGCTCAATTCAACTCAACGAAGGCGACGGGCGACAGACCCGAGTTTTTAGAATTTATTCTATAAATTATGTGAATTTGTAGGATCAATTTTACAAATTACGTCTCGTTAGACAGGATGTACCCGTGAGCAAACAAGCGGTGTCGAAAAGGCAATGAAGATCGTGGAAACAGCTGATGTCCATTTCGGTACCGTTCTCGCTCGGCACCTTCGAAACCCGCAGCGGAGATCAGTTCTCGGCGCTGGTAATCGGCGAAGCCGTCTATCCGATCGCCGCGCAATTTCTCGGCACCGGCGCGCTACCTGCGAGCACATTTCACGACATGCTCGAGCTGATCTTCACTCGCACGAACCATGCGTGCGCGATGCGCCCGGACGCAGGCTGCAGTTGGTGTCAACCGAGCGACTACCTGCGCCGGATATGGCACGACAGCGTCGCCTACGAATCCGCGCACCTGGCACGCGGTGTGGAGATCAAGTGCTCCTCGGAACCGACTACCCCTGCGACATGGGTCACTACGACCCGCATGGCCTGCTCGCATCATTCGAGGCCGAGACCCGACACGCGATTCTCGGCGGCAACGCCGTCGATCTGCTGGCCTTGGCTGTGTCGTCTCGAGCCATCCCGCCAAACGCACTCGCGGACACCAAAGAGAGACGGCCGTGGCAAACGTTCGCAAGGTATTGATCGTCGGTGGCGGCATGGCTGGGCTGACGGCAGCGATTGCACTCAAGCGACAGGACATCAATGTCGAGAGCGTCGAGCTCAATCCCGCGTGGTCGGTGTACGGCGTCGGCATCATCCAGTCATCGAACCAGTTGCTTGCGCTGCGCCAACTGGGACTGGGAGACGCCTGTCTCGTCAGGGGCCAAGGCTTTCCCGGCTCGGAGATCCGCGACTCCCAGGGTCCGCCGGCAAGCACCTTGTCCCGGGGCCGCCCCAGCGCGGGGGCCTCGCGTGCGATCAACGAACGACGCTCATCCCCGTCCTGGGAAACAGGCTTGAAGCGATCCCGCTACGCAGCCCATCGCAGCGGTGACATCAGCGTCGACGAACGCGACGCAATGCAGCCCTTCGGCGCAGGCGCGGAGGAAACGATATGACCGATCGACATAAATTCGACCCCGAACTGGAATGCGATGTCTACAGGACGCAGGAGCGAGGCTACTGGGAAACTGGAAAGTCTTTATCCGTGCGCTGCCTCGAGCACGGATATCCGACCCCGCTCGCGCGCTGGCACTACCACGAAGAGCTGGAGCTTCATTTGATTGTGGCCGGCAGAGGCCAGGCCTTCGTCGGCGACTACATCGGTCCCTTTGAACCCGGCCATCTGGTTCTGGTAGGCCCAAACCTTCCCCACAACTGGATCTCCACCGACGTACCCGCCGAGGGGTATCCCCTTCGCGACATGGTCCTGCAATTCTCGGATGAACCGATCCGGCATGCGGCCAAGTCACTGAAGGAACTGGAGGATTGCATCACTTTGCTTGACCGTGCGCGCAACGGCATCGAGTTTTTCGGCATAAGCGACATGGCCCGCAAGCGCTACGAACGCATTCGCGCGTCGTCCGGCTGCCAGCGCCTGAGCCACTTCGTCGAATACCTGTCCGAGCTGGCTGCGTGCAACGATTACCGGTTGCTTTCGACGGCGCGGCTGCAGAGCCAACACGACGATGTGTCCATGTCGAAGATCAGCGGCATCGTGAACTACCTCACCGAAAACCTGGAAAGCGATATTTCGATGGCCGAGGTGTGTGCAGGGCTAGGGATGACGGAAAGCGCGTTTTCGCGCTTCTTTCGCCGCGGCACTGGCAACACGTTCACCGATTTCGTCAACCGGCTTCGCATCAACAAGGCATGCCTGCTGTTGATGGACACCGATCGATACATCACAAGCGTGTGCTTCGATGTCGGCTTCAACAACATTGCCAACTTCAATCGACGCTTCCTGCAGCTCAAAGGAATGACGCCCAGGGAGTTTCGGAGGCAGGCGAGCAAGCGCTTCGGCAGAAGCAGCCCTGCTGGCATGGGCGCGACGATGAACGAGCATCCTGTGCCGGTGAGTCAGCCGCGGACTGGCATTTAGCCAAGGAACTGCAGATAGACATGCTCTGCGGACGCCACCGCGCCCGAGGTTCTGTCGCGAGGTTGAACCCAGTCGGCAAAGGACAGTCCGGCGTAGGTCGAGCGGGTCGTCGCGAACTCGGCCGGCACCTCGATGCCAAGTGAGGCCAGGTCGCAGCTTGCGAGCGTGTCGAGCGACAGGCGCCCCAGCTTGATGAGGCATTCCTTGCGGACCCACAGGCGCAATGCGCTCAGGCTGCGCGCGCTGACGCCGGCCAATACCGACGCTTCGTCGCTCAAAGCGGCGAGAGCCCGACGTTCCGGCGCCGAGAACACGTTGGCGGGCGACACAGCGTCGGCACCCCATGCGTCCCAGCCCTCCACATCGATTGCATTCGGCGAGGTCCCCGCAACTGCGGCGACGGCGGCGTCGCTGTGGCTGAGCGACACGTGAATGCCGGGATGGCCTTCGATGAAGGGTCGGCCGTGCCGGCCGCCGCACTGCGCGCAGCGCTGGCCGAGCACCAGGTCTTGCGGCCGCGCGCCGGTTGCAAGGGCGGCCGCCCGCCTCACCAGCACGTGGGCCGCGATGTAGCTGTCGCGTGCCTTCGGCGCCTTGAAGGAACGTGCCCTGTCGATCTCGTATGGCGCCAGCGATCGAAGCAGGGTGTCGGCGCCGGTGGCTAACACCGCGCCGGGCGTTGCCACTAATGCAACGCAGCGCGCTGGCCTCATCGCGCCAGCAGCCGATTCATCGCACTGACGTCGTCGGGCGACAGCTGGCCCGACGCCAGGCGCAGTTTGAGGCTACCCATCAACACGTCATAGCGTGCCTTCGCCAAATCGCGCCGGGTTTGGAACACCAGGACCTGCGCATTCAGCACGTCGAGGTTGAGCCTCACACCGGCCCTGTAGCCAAGCTGCGTTCCTTCGAGCGACAGCGTGCCCGAGGCTTCGGCGACTTCGAGTGCCCTCACCTGGCTTTGCCCGGACTGCAGATCGAAGTAGGCGCGCTGCACGGCGTCGGCCACCGAGTTCCGGGTGGCCTGGAGATCGAACTGGGCCTTGTCTTCCAACGACAGGGTTTCCCTGATCCGGTTCTGCGTCGAGTAGCCTGCAAACAGGGGCAGGTTCAGCTCGATCCCCACCGAGGAGTTCCGGGTGGTGCCGGCCACGAAGGTGCCGGGCGCGACGCTGCCGCTGGCGGCGACCCGGTTTCGCCCCACGGCGCCGACCGCATCGATGGTCGGCAGGTGGGCGCTCTTTGCGCGCCGGGAGTCGAGCTCGGCGGCCTGGAGTGCCAAGCGTGCGCGCCGGATGCCCGGATGCACAGTCGCCGCGTCGACCCAGGCGCTGGCGTCCCCTGGCACGATGGGGGGCAGCACTACCGGAACCGCCAGCGGGTTGGGCGCGACATTGCGGCGGCCGACCAATCGGTCGAGCAGCAATTGGCGCACACGCAGGTCGTTCTCGGCCGACACTTCCTGCGCGAGAACGAGGTCGTAGCGTGCCTGGCTGTCGCGCACATCGGTGATGATGGCCGTCCCAACGCCGTAGTTGCGCGTCGCGGATGCGAGCTGGCCGGCAAGAGAGACCTTGCTCGAGCGGGTTGCGGCCAAAATGTCCTGTGCCGACAGCACGTCGAAGTACGCCTGCGCGACACGAACGATGAATTCCTGTTCGGTGATTTCGAACTCGGTCCTCGCAACCTCCAGCGCGTTCTTCGCCTTCGCCACGTCGGTTGACGCGGCGAGGTTGAAGAGCGGCTGCCGCAGGGTCAGGTTGAGGCTCGATGTCGTGGTTCTGGCGCTTCCGCCTCCATCCGCGAGGTCGGACCCGCTCGACGACTGGTTGATGGTGGCGCGCGTGCTCGAGCCGGTCGCGTTGACACTCGGCCGCAGCAGGGCATCGGCCTGTGCAGCCCGGGGCTGGGCCGAGCGCAGCAGTGCACGTGCCGACTGCAGGTCGGCATCGTGCTCGCGCGCGGCGTTGTAGACCTGGAGCAGGTCGTCGGCGGACGCGGCGCGAGGCAAGAGCAACCCCGTGCAAATGCAAATGAAGCAAAGAATGTAAACCGCGAGCGATCGGCGCTGTGGCCTCGGTGGCATGGGCGTACCTCTGAGATGGGGTGGGTTACTCGTAGCGAAGCGCATCGATCGGAGTCAGGTTGGCGGCGTTTCTGGCGGGCAGGATGCCGAACACCATCCCGATAAGGCCCGAGAAGCCGCAGGCCCCCAGCACGGCCCACCACGGCACGCTCGGGCTCGGAAAATTGGGGATCAACCGTGCTACGGCGAAGCTCAGCCCATAGCCGGCCAGCACGCCGATCAGGCCGCCGATGACCGCGAGCAGCACGGCCTCCATGAGGAACTGCATCAGGATGAACTGGCGCGGCGCGCCGAGCGCCTTGACGATGCCGATCTCGCGAGTGCGCTCGGTCACCGACACCAGCAT
>DASQOS010000566.1:0-4433 GCA_035644375.1 Rhizobacter sp. | reverse complement strand
CGCTGCTCAGCGACGATCTGCTGGCCACCTGGGACGTGTTGAAGCAGGCCGGCGTGCCCTTCATGACGGCGCCGCCGGCCACTTACTACGAGATGCTCGACGGCCGTTTGCCGGGCCATGGCGAGCCGGTCGGCCAGCTGCAATCGCGCGGCATCCTGCTCGACGGCAGCACCGACGGTGGCCAGCAGCGCCTGTTGCTGCAGATCTTCACGCAGACCCAGCTCGGCCCGGTGTTCTTCGAGTTCATTCAGCGCAAGGGCGACGACGGTTTCGGCGAAGGCAACTTCAAGGCCTTGTTCGAGTCGATCGAGCGCGACCAGGTGCGCCGCGGCGTGCTCAGCGCCGCCTGACCCACAGGAGACTCATCGCATGAAGATCGACCGCATCCACCATGTCGCGTATCGCTGCCACGATGCGAAGGAAACCGTGCTCTGGTATCGCAAGATGCTGAACATGGACTTCGTGCTGGCGATCTCCGAAGACCAAGTGCCTTCGACCCGGGAGCCGGACCCGTACATGCATGTGTTCCTCGACGCCGGCAACGGCAACGTGCTGGCGTTTTTCGAGCTGCCCACGCGAGCGCCGATGGGCCGCGACCCGAACACGCCGAGCTGGGTGCAGCACATCGCGTTCAAGGTCCAAGACCGCGCCGAGCTGCTCGAGTACAAGGTCCACCTGGAGGCCCATGGCGTCGACGTGCTCGGGGTCACCGACCACGGCATCTTCCACTCGATTTACTTCTTCGACCCGAACGGGCACCGCGTCGAGCTGGCCTGTCCCGATCCCGACGAGGCGGCGCAGCTGGCCCAGCTCGATGCCGTGAAGTGGCAGATGCTGGAGGAATGGTCGCGCACCAAACGCGCGCCCCAGCACGCGGCCTTTTTGCACACCCGGGAGCCGTCGCAGTGAGCCCGGCCACCGACCCCACAGGCCAGCCTGCGCGCGCGGATTGGACCATCGACCAGGGCTGGGAAAACTACAGCACCGCCGAGCACGCCACCTGGAAAACGCTGTTCGAGCGCCAGACCAAACTGTTGCCCGGCCGCGCCTGTGACGAGTTCGTACAAGGCATGCGCGACCTGCCGATCGGGCCCGATCAGATCCCGGATTTCCGGCGCCTGAGCGATGTGCTGATGCAGCGCACCGGCTGGCAGGTCGTGGCGGTGCCGGGCCTGGTGCCCGACGCCGTGTTCTTCGAGCACCTGGCCCACCGGCGCTTTCCGGCTGGTCAGTTCATCCGCAAGCCGCACGAACTCGACTACCTCGAAGAACCCGACGTGTTCCATGACGTCTTCGGCCATGTGCCGATGCTGATGAACCCGGTCATCGCCGACTACATCCAGGCTTATGGCGAAGGCGGCCTGCGCGCACAAGGGCTGGGCAAGCTGGCCCACCTGGCGCGCGTTTATTGGTACACGGTCGAATTCGGCCTGCTGCAGCAGGCCGACGGCTTGCGCATCTACGGTGCCGGCATCGCCTCGTCGTATGCCGAGAGCGTCTTCGCTCTCGACGACCCCTCGCCCAACCGGGTCCGCTTCGATCTGGAGCGCGTGCTCCGAACCCACTATCGGATCGACGACTTCCAGGAGACGTATTTCGTGATCCGCGGGCTCGATGAACTGCTGGATTTGGCGCACATCGATTTCGGGCCGATCTACGAGCAGGCGCTGGGCAAGCCGGAGTTTGCGCCGGGCCATGTGTTGGAGACCGATGCGTTCATTCACCGGGGTACCGGCGCGTACCACCGAGCCCGGCGCCAGGGGGCTGAACATGGCCAATGACCGGCGTGTGGTGGTGGTCACCGGCGCGGCCGGCCACCTGGGTCGTGCGGTGGCGGCCGCCTTTGCGGCCCGCGGGGACACGGTGGTTGCGGTCGACCGTGAGCGCGAGGCCTTGATCGGCGTCTACGGCGACGACCAGGCGCCGTTTGTCATCGCGCCTGTGGACTTGTTGTCGCAGCAGCAGGTCGCAGCCTGCATGCAGGCCCTGCTCAAGCGCCTCGGTCGCATCGACGTGCTGTGCAATCTCGCAGGCGGCTTTCACATGGGCGAATCGGTTCACGAGACCGCCGACGACGCGTGGGACAAGATGTTCGACATCAACTGCCGCACGGCGCTGAACACCGTGCGTGCCGTGGTGCCGCACATGGTGGCGCAAGCCGCCGGCAAGATCGTCAACGTCGGCGCGGCGTCGGCGCTGAAAGGCCTGGCCCGGATGGGGCCCTATATCGCGTCCAAGGCCGCCTTGATCCGCATCACCGAGTCGATGGCGTTGGAGCTGCGGGGCCACGGCATCAACGTCAATTGCGTCCTGCCCTCGGTCATCGACACGCCGGCCAACCGCTCGGCGATGCCCGACGCCGACCCGCGCCAGTGGGTTGCGGCCGACGACCTGGCCGCGGTGATCTGCTTCCTCGCGTCGGCCGATGCCCGGGCCCTCCACGGCGCCGCGATCCCTGTCGCAGGGTTGAGTTGACCCTGCGCGCATCGGGGCATTTGTGAGAACTTCTTTCATCGAACAGGGTTTGTACTTAGACTGAACGCTCATTCTAGTTCGATTGGACAGGCCACCGGCGATCTGCACCGGCCCTCCGACCGGGCAGATCCGTTCAACCGTGTCTGGGAGCCCGTCATGAAATCGATTTCTCTCGCTGCGGGGTCGTGCATCGGCCTCGCGCTGCTTGCGTCCGTTGTGCTGACGGCCTGCAACTCCTCACAGGCCAACACCCCGGTGGGGCCACCGCCGATGCCGGAGGTGACGGTGGTGACCGTCCAGCCCCAGTCCGTGCCGATGGCCACGCAGCTGGCCGGGCGCACTACGCCGACGCTGATCGCCGAAGTGCGGCCGCAGGTCGGCGGCATCGTGGTCAAGCGCCTGTTCACCGAAGGCGCCGATGTGAAGGCGGGCCAGGCGCTGTACCGCATCGACGCGGCCAGCCTGAGCGCCAGCGTCAGCAACGCCGAGGGGGCCCTGGCCAAGGCCGAAGCCAACCTGACGAGCGCGCGTGTCAAAGCCGATCGCTCCCAGGACCTGGCCCGCATCGACGCCGTCAGCAAGCAGAGCGACGACGACGCCAAGGCCACGCTGCAGCAGGCCGAGGCCGATGTCACGTCGCAGAAGGCGGCGCTGCAGACCGCGCGCATCAACCTCGCCTGGGCCAGCGTGACGGCACCGATCGCCGGGCGCATCGGCCGCTCCGCGGTGACACAGGGTGCGCTGGTCACCGCCGGCCAGGCCACGGCGCTGGCCACCGTGCAGCAGCTCGACCCGATCTATGTGGACGTGACGCAATCGAGCAGCGAACTGATGCGCTTGAAGCGCGAGCTGTCCAGCGGCCATCTGAAGAGCGCCGGCGCCGACCAGGCCAAGGTGCAGTTGCTGCTGGAAGACGGCAGCCGCTACCCGCTCGAAGGCCGGCTGCAGTTTTCCGACGTGACCGTCGACCCGGGCACCGGCAACGTCACGCTGCGCGCGGTGTTCCCGAACCCGAAGCAGGACTTGCTGCCCGGCATGTATGTGCGCGCCGTGCTCGAAGAGGGCGTCGACGACGCCGCCTTGCTGGTGCCCCAGCAAGGCGTGACGCACAACGCCAAGGGCGATGCCACGGCGCTGGTCGTCGGCCAGGACGGCAAGGTCGAGCAGCGCACGCTGCAGACGCGCCGCGCCATCGGCGACCAATGGCTGGTGGGCACCGGCCTGGCCGCCGGCGACCGCGTGATCGTGCAAGGCCTGCAGAAGGTGCGCCCCGGCGCAGCGGTCAAGGCGACCGAGCAGACCGCGCCGCAGACCGCCCAGGCCGCGGCCAACCTTCCCGGCGCGGCCGGGCCGGCCACCATGGCCCAGCAGTAACGCCCAGCACCCCGGGGAGCCCACCATGTCACGCTTCTTCATCGACCGACCCATCTTTGCCTGGGTCATCGCCGTCGTCATCATGCTGGCCGGCGCGCTGGCGATCACATCGCTGCCGGTGTCGCAGTACCCGGCGATCGCGCCGCCGGCGGTATCGATCACGGCCAACTACCCCGGCGCTTCGGCCAAGACGCTGGAGGACACCGTCACCCAGGTCGTCGAGCAGAAAATGAAGGGCATCGACGGCCTGAAATACATGTCGTCGACCAGCGATGGCGCGGGCAGTGCGACCATCACGCTGACCTTCGACGCGGCGACCAACCCCGACATCGCCCAGGTGCAGGTGCAGAACAAGCTGGCGCTGGCCACACCGCTGCTGCCGCAAGAGGTGCAGCAGCAAGGCGTGCAGGTGGTCAAGGCGACCTCCAGCTACCTGATGGTGGTCGGCTTTGTGTCGCAAGACGGCAAGTTGAGCGGCACCGACCTCTCGGACTTCGTCGCCGCCAGCGTGCAAGACCCGATCAGCCGTGTCGAAGGGGTGGGCGACGTGACGCTGTTCGGCGCCCAGTACGCGATGCGCATCT
>DASQOS010000565.1:0-5074 GCA_035644375.1 Rhizobacter sp. | reverse complement strand
CGTGGTGGTGGTCTTGCCGTTGGTGCCGGTGATGGCCAGCACCTTGGGCGCGTAGCCGCGCAGTGCTTTCAGGTCGGCCAGCGCGCGTGCGAACAAATCCAGTTCGCCTTGCACCGGCACGCCGGTCTCGGCGGCCTGTTTCAGCAGCGGCGCGATGCGTTCATCGCCGGGTGCCAGGCCGGGGCTCTTCAACACCAGTTGCACGCCATGCAGCGCTTCAGCGTCGAGTGCACCGCGCCAGCGCTGCGCCGTCGGCACGTGGTGGGCCAAAGCCGCGGCATGCGGCGGTTCGTCGCGCGAGTCCCACACGCGCACCTGCGCACCATTCAGCGCGCACCAGCGCGCCATCGCGAGGCCGGATTCGCCGAGGCCCAGAACCAGAACGGTGATGTCTTTCAGGTGACTCATCGGAGTTGTTCACCCCTCGTCGAACGGGTACGTTCGCCGATCCCCCGAGGGGATGCAGGCCGGCTTGGGAGCGGCCCGGTGCTCGGCCCGCACTTTTGAAATGAAAGTGAATTCATCGGAGCTTGAGACTTGCCAAACCGATCAGGCACAACAGCATCGTGATGATCCAGAAACGCACGACGACCTGCGTTTCTTTCCAGCCGGATTTCTCGAAGTGGTGGTGCAGCGGTGCCATCTTCAGGATGCGCCGGCCGCTGCCGAACTTCTTCTTCGTGTACTTGAACCACGCCACCTGCAACATCACCGACAGCGCCTCGACGACGAAGATGCCGCCCATGATCGACAAGACGATCTCCTGGCGCGTGATGACGGCGATGGTGCCCAAGGCGCCGCCCAGCGACAGCGCGCCGACATCGCCCATGAACACCTGCGCCGGGTGGGTGTTGAACCAGAGGAAGGCCAGGCCCGCGCCGGCCATCGCGGCGCAAAAGATCAGCAGCTCGCCCGCGCCGGGGATGTAGGGGAACAGCAGGTACTTGGAATACACCGAGCTGCCGACCACGTAAGCGAAGACACCAAGTGCCGAACCCACCATCACCACCGGCATGATCGCCAGCCCGTCCAGGCCGTCGGTCAGGTTCACGGCGTTGCTGCTGCCGACGATGACGAGGTAGGTGAGGATGATGAAACCGAACACCCCCAGCGGGTAGCTGACGCTCTTGACGAACGGGATCAGCAGGTCGGCCTTGGGCGGCAGGTCGTTCGAGAAACCGCTTTGCACCCAGCGCAAGAAGAGTTCGAGCACGCGCAGGTTGGAGGTCTCGGAAACGCTGAACGCCAGGTACAGCGCCGCGACCAGGCCGATCAGCGACTGCCACAGGTACTTCTCGCGCGAAGGCATGCCCTCGGGGTTCTTTTGCACGACCTTGCGCCAGTCGTCCGACCAGCCGATGGCGCCAAAGCCCAAGGTCACCAGCATCACGATCCAGACGAAGCGGTTGCTCCAGTCGAACCACAGCAAGGTGGACACACCAATGCCGATCAGGATCAGCACGCCGCCCATGGTCGGCGTGCCGCTCTTGGCGATGTGCTCCTGCACGCCGTACTCGCGGATCGGCTGGCCGATCTTCAGTTCGGCCAGACGGCGAATCACCCAGGGACCGAAGGCCAAGCCGATCAACAGCGAGGTCACCGCAGCGAGCACCGCACGAAACGTGAGGTACTGGAACACGCGCAAGAACCCGAGCTGTTCGGGGTAGTGAGACTGCAACCACTGAGCCAGGCTAAGCAGCATGCGCTGACCCCTGTTGTTCCGGCACGGCGGCGCCGAGCGCAGCCACCACCTGTTCCATCTTCATGAAGCGCGAGCCCTTGACCAACACCGACGTGCAGGCCGGTGCCTCGGGCAGCGCCGCGATCAGGTCGGCCACGCTGTCGAAATGGCGCGCGCCTTCGAACGCATCGGCGGCGTGGCGGCTCAGCGTGCCGGCGGTCCACAGCATGTCGATGCCCTGCGCCTTGGCAAACGCGCCGACTTCGCGGTGGAACGCCGGGCCCTGGTCGCCGACCTCGCCCATGTCGCCCAGCACCAGCCAGCGCGGGCCGGGCAAACGCGCCAGCACCTCGATCGCGGCACGCGCCGAATCGGGGTTGGCGTTGTAGGTGTCGTCGACCACGGTGACCGGGTTGCCGTGCAGCGACGCGGTCTTCAGTTGCGAGCGGCCCTTGACCGGCGAGAACGCTTCGAGTCCCTGTGCGATGGCTTCCAGCGGGCAACCCGCAGCCAGCGCGCACGCCGTGACCGCGAGCGCGTTCTTCACGTTGTGCAGGCCGGCAATGCGCAAGCGCACGGCGCGAAAGCCGGCCGGCGTGTGCAGCATCAGCGACCAGTGGTCATCCGCCCATTCGGCGTCGACCGTCACGTCCGCGGCGCCGTGCAATGCAAAGGTCAAGGTCGGGCGCCGGCCGGCCAGTTCGTGCCACAGCGGCGCATGGTCGTCATCGGCCGGAAACACCGCCACGCCGGACGGCGGCAGCGCTTCGATGACGGCGCCGTTCTCGCGCGCCACGGCTTCCACGCTGGCCATGAACTCCTGGTGCTCGCGCTGCGCGTTGTTGACCAGCGCCACCGTCGGCGCCGCCATCGCGGCCAGCACCGCGATTTCGCCCGGGTGGTTCATGCCGAGTTCGACCACGCCGGCGCGGTGCCAGGTCGTGTCATCCTGGCGCAAGCGCAACAGCGTCAGCGGCACGCCGATGTCGTTGTTGAAATTGCCCTGGGTCGAGAACGCGCCGGCGCCCCACACGGCGCGGAGCACCGATGCGAGCATCTGCGTCACGGTGGTCTTGCCGTTGCTGCCGGTCACTGCGATCAGCGGCAGGTGGAAACGCGCACGCCAGGCGGCGGCCAGTGCGCCCAGCGACTGCTTGCTGTCGTCGACCTGCAGGCCTGGCAGTCCGGCTTCGGCGAGGCCGCGCTCGGCCAGCGCGGCCACCGCGCCGGCGGCACGCGCCTGCGGCAGAAAATCGTGTGCATCGAAGTGTTCACCACGCAGCGCGACGAACAAGTCGCCCGCTTGCAGCGTGCGCGTGTCGGAATGGACACGCTTGATCCGCACCGTGGCGTCGCCGACCAGCGTGGCGCCGTGCAGCAGCGTTGCAGCCTGGGCCAGGGTCATCATGACTGCACCCCGCTCGCCGGGTACGGCGATCGACCCTCCGGGAGGGTCGGCGCCGCGGTCCGTTCGCACTTCAGGCGTCTCATGCGGTGGCCCTCTCGGCCAACGCGCGTTGCGCTTCGTGCACGTCGGAGAACGGGTGCTTGACGCCGCCGATTTCCTGATGCGTTTCGTGGCCCTTGCCGGCGATCAGCACCACGTCGTTGGCGGCGGCACGCTGGATGGCGTGGCCGATGGCGGCGCGCCGGTCTTCGATCACCGCGACGCGCAGCGCCTGTGTGAAGCCGCGCATGATCTGGCCCAGGATGTCCTTGGCCGCCTCTTGGCGCGGGTTGTCGCTGGTCACCACCACCCGGTCGGCCAGCCGCTCGGCAATCGCGCCCATCAGCGGACGCTTGGTCGCATCGCGGTTGCCGCCGCAGCCGAACACGCTCCACAGTTGGCCGCCGCGTTCGGCGGCGAACGGGCGCAAGGCCCGCAACGCTTTTTCCAGCGCATCGGGCGTGTGGGCGTAGTCGACCACCACCGTCGGCTGCGCATCGGACTTCGTGCCGGTCAGCACGTTTTGCATGCGGCCCGGCACGGCCGTGAGTTGCGAGCAGACCGCGGCGGCGTCGTTCAGCGCAAGCCCCAACGCGCGCAGCCCACCGATCATCGCCAGCAGGTTGGACACGTTGTAGTCGCCGATCAGGCGACTGCTGACTTGCGCCGCTGCCGGACCTTCGGCGACCGTGAACGCCAGCCCCCCGTCGCGATACGCCACATCCCGAGCCGACAGGCGTGCCGAAGCAGACAGCGTGCTGTAGGTCCACACGTCCAGCGTGGAAACGGCCACGTGTTTCGCCAGTGCGGCGCCTTGTTCGTCATCGACGTTGATCACCGCAGCGCACAGCCCGGGCCACTCGAACAACTGCGCCTTGGCCACCCAGTAGGCCGTCATGCTGCCGTGGAAATCGATGTGATCGCGCGTGAAGTTGGTGAACAGCGCCACCGCGATGTGCGTGCCGTTCAGGCGCTGCTCGGTGATGCCGATCGACGAGGCCTCGATGGCACAGGCCGCGAAGTGACCGTCGGTGAAGTGCCGAAACGACGCCTGCAAGGTCACCGGATCGGGCGTGGTCAGGCCGGTGCTGCGCAGCTCCGCGTGTGGCGCAGCGGCCGAAGGCGGCTCGCCGACGCCGAGCGTGCCGATCACGCCGCAGCGCCGGCCGAGCAGGCTCAGCGCCTGGGCCATCCACCAGCTCACCGAGGTCTTGCCGTTGGTGCCGGTGATGGCCACAACTTGCAGCTGGCGGCTGGGGTCGCCGAAGAAGCGGCTGGCGACTTCCCCGGTGCGTGCTTTGAGTCCGGCCAGCGCGGCGACTCGGTCGTCGTCTAAACCGTATGCCTCGGCGCCTTCGGCCTCCACCAGGCAGGCGCTTGCTCCGGCCTGCAGGGCCGCCGGCACGAACTGGCGGCCATCGCTGCCGTAACCCGGCCACGCGATGAACGCATCGCCGGGCTGCACACGCCGGCTGTCGGCGCTCAAACCGCGCGCACCGCGCGCATGCAGCCACGCCACGGCCTCGGTGACGTTGGTGTGCTGCAAGGGCGTGGCCGGCATCAGAAACTCTCCTCTTCGGCCGGCAGTTTCTGCGACTGGATCTGCTGCTTGACTTCGAGGTCCGGCGGCACGCCCATTGAGCGCAGCGTCTGCTGCACCACTTCGCTGAACACCGGGGCGGCGACATCGCCGCCAAAGTACTTGCCGTCGCCGGGTTCGTCGACCATCACCGCCACCACGATGCGCGGGTTGCTGACCGGCGCAACGCCGACGAACCAGGAGCGGTATTTCTTGTCGGCGTAGCCCTTGCCCTCCTGCTTGCGCGCGGTGCCGGTCTTGCCGCCGACCGAGTAACCCATCACCTGCGCCTTCGGCGCGGTGCCGCCCGGTCCGGCGGCGAGCTGCAGCATGTGGCGCACCGCCTGGGCGGTCTCGGGCGAGATCA
>DASQOS010000564.1:0-3962 GCA_035644375.1 Rhizobacter sp. | reverse complement strand
GCCAGTGTCGATACCGAGATCGCCGGCCACCCACAGCGCATCCATGTCGACCAGGTGGGCCGGTGGCTGGCGAGCGACTGCGGCTCGGTGCAACCTTTCGGCCGTTGAAAACCTCACGCCCTTCGCGTTTCGCCGGCCCCTGACCGGACAGATTTACCCGGCCGACACATTGGCGGTCGGCTGCCGTTGGTACAACCTGGGCAGGTTCAACAGCCGGGGTGGGTCATGAAGCAAGCGTCTCGCCTCGAACGAGGTTTTGGTCTGCCCTGCATCACGCTGGCCACCGCGTGCACCGTGCTGGCAGGCTGTGGCGGCAGTTCAGGCACGCCGCCCCCGGACAATGCCGCGCGCGCGCAGGCGGCCACGGCGACAGCGCAGAACCACAGCAACTGCAGCGCCATCCGCCCCTTCTACTGGGAGATCGGCAACCAGAGCAGTGCCCTGGCCAGCGGCTCGATCGAACTCGCAGGCAGTTCCGGCGCAGCCACCTACACCGCCACCACGGCCATGCCCATCGCCTCGGCCTCCAAGTGGCTGTACGGCGCCTACGTGGCACAAAAGCGCGCCGGCGTGCTGAGTGCTCAAGACATCACGCACCTGCACTTCACCAGCGGCTACACCAACTTCAACCTCTGCGCGCAGACCGACACCATCAAGTCGTGCCTGGACCGCGGCAACAATGGCCTCTACAGCCCCGGCACGGATGGCAAGTTCTTCTACAACGGCGGCCACATGCAAAAGCACGCCAGCCTGATGGGGCTGGACGCGATGGATGACGCAGCACTGGCCATCGAGGTCGGCGGCCAGCTCGGCATCACCGTGGCGTACAGCCAGCCGCAACCCGCGGGCGGCGTCTACAGCAACGCCAGCACTTACGCGGTTTACCTGCGCAAGCTGCTGAACGGCCAGTTGCAGATGAACCAGCTGCTCGGCAGCAGCCCGGTCTGCACCAGCACCGATACCGCGTGCGGCGCAGGGAGCACGCCCAGCCCCCCGACCGAGCACTGGCACTACTCGATCGGCCACTGGGTCGAGGACGACCCGACGGTCGGCGACGGCGCTTTCAGCAGCGCCGGTGCCTTCGGCTTCTACCCCTGGATCGACGCGACCAAGACCTACTACGGCGTTCTGGCACGGGACGGCGGCGCCGGCACGGGCATGGATTCGGTGATGTGCGGACGCCTGATCCGCAAAGCCTGGGTCACCGGTACCGCGCAGCAGGGTTGAGCGATCGGCGGCAAGCGCCGGTCACACCGCTCTTTGGCCCTGCCCGGCAACGGCACGCCATGCGTCAAGCCGCGCATCTCGACATCCAAGATGCTTGTCGTCGGAAAGATTGCACGCATCCTCCATGTTGGCGTGAATCGTGCTGGCAACTGTCATGCAAAGAATGCGCAGCTGCTGTTACGCTAACCGACTTGAAATGATGCTTTCCGATTTGCGCCGATGAACCCCACACCCCAATCTGCACAAACTGACTTGGTGCCACGTGCGCGCCGTTCCGTAGTGTCCTGGGTAGCGACCATCAAGATCGACACGACTCAAACCGTGTCGGTGCGTGTGATAGACATTTCGGCAACGGGACTGGGCATCGTGACCGACGATTCGCTGCCCCCCAGCGGCACGCTCGACATGGTCATTCAGGTTCCCGTTCCGCAGCGGCCCGGAACATTGATCCCGGTTCCGATCGAGGCGCGGCTGGTGCACCAGGTGTTTAGCGCTGGCCGCAACCGCGCCGGATTGCAAATCGTCCGCGTGGATCCCATGCATGTGCAGTTGATGACCAACCGCTGACGCTTTGAGCGCATCTGGGTGCTGCAACCCCTGCAGGAAAGCGCGAATGCCTGGCCAGCAGGCCTGCATAGAAAAGAGCGGCCCGACGCTCGCACAAGGCGTTCCGGTTCGCCCTCCCTCTTGACCCGACCCAGCGGGTAGGTACACTGGTCAAACGTACAGCCATCACCCATGTCCGGCCTACTGCCGTGCAGACGCATCGTGACCCAACGCCTCATCGCGCACCTCGACATGGATGCGTTCTATGCATCGGTCGAGTTATTGCGCTATCCCGAGCTGCGCGGACGTCCGGTGGTGATTGGCGGCGGACGCGACCGGCAGCCGCAGCGCTTGGCCGACGGCACTTGGCGCTACGCCACGCTGCGCGACTACACCGGCCGCGGCGTGGTCACCACCGCCACCTATGAAGCGCGTACCTTCGGCATCCATTCGGCCATGGGCATGATGAAAGCCGCCAGGCTCGCACCCCACGCGGTGCTGCTGCCGGTGGACTTTGACGAATACCGCAAGTACTCGCGCCTGTTCAAGGCCGCGGTGCGCAGCATCGCACCGCTGGTCGAAGACCGCGGCATCGACGAGATCTACATCGACCTGACCGACGTGCCCGGGGCGCAGCACGATGCCGGCCGCAGCGCGGCCCAGGCGCTGAAAGACGCCGTGCGCGAAGCCACCGGGCTGATCTGCTCGGTGGGCGTGTCACCGAACAAGCTGTTGTCCAAGATGTGCTCTGAACTCGAAAAGCCCAACGGCCTGACCTTGCTGAGCGCCGCCGACATCGCCACACGCATCTGGCCGCTGCCGGCCCGGCGCATCAACGGCATCGGCCCGAAGGCCACCGAGAAGCTGGCCCAGTTGAACATTCACAGCATCGGCGAGCTGGCCGCCGCCGACCCCGGCCTGTTGCTGGCGCAGTTCGGCAAGGCCTTCGGCGCATGGATGCATGCAGCGGCCCATGGCCGAGACGACCGGCCGGTGGTGACGCACAGCGAACCGCACTCGATCAGCCGCGAGACCACCTTTGAGCGCGACCTGCACGCCGTGCGCGACCGCGCCGAGCTGTCGGCCTTGTTCACGCATTTGTGCGTGTCGCTGGCCGGCGATCTGCAGCGCAAAGGCTACGCCAGCAAAACGCTCGGCATCAAGCTGCGCTTCGATGACTTCAAGATCGTGACGCGCGACATCACCTTGCCGGCCCACACGCTGGATGCCCGCACCATCCGCCGCGCCGCCGGGCAATGCCTGAAGCGCGTGGACCTGACGCGCCGGCTGCGCCTGCTGGGCGTGCGTGCGGGTGGCTTGGCCAAGTTGGCCGAGCTCGTCGGCCCGCAGGCCCTTGAATCGCGCCCGATGTTGCGAGAGGCGGTGCCGGCAGCGTGTGCGCCGCTGCCATTGTTTGATTAGGGGCCTGTCGGGCTTTGGGTTCAGAACGCAGAACCAGCTGCTGGCCCAACTGGCGCTTATGCATCGCGAGATCGTCAACACGCCCTGACGCTCGGACCGTGTCGACCATCGGTATCGACACCCATTCGCGCGGCTCATTTTCTGCCTATCATCTGGGCCGATGAACAAACCCAATCTTCTGATTCTGGCGCTGCTTCTGGCGACCAGCCTGGGCACCGCACCGGTCCACGCCGGCAGCGTGCAACTCAGCCTCACCGACAAAGACAACAACCCGGTTCCCGACACGGTGGTGGTGATCGATGTGCTGCCCAAGACGGCCGCGCGCCCCGCTGCCGCGCCGGTGCTCATCGTTCAAGAAAACTCGCGTTTCGTGCCGTTCTTGACGGTGGTCCCCGTGGGCAGCACGCTGCGCTTCGTGAACCGTGACAGCTACGACCACCACATCCGCTCCGCACCCAGCGGCCCGCTGGGCAGCATCCCTGCCGCCAAGAACTTCGAGCTGCGCCTGGATGCCGGCAAGCAGGTTGACACCAGCGATCCCTATGGCTACGGCAACCCGCCGGCAACAACGCACCGCAAGGGGTCTGGCGTGTCGCAGGCCGATGTCAAGGTGGACCAGCCGGGGGCCATCGGCCTCGGCTGTCACATCCACGGCTCGATGCGCGGCCAGGTGTATGTGTCCGACTCGCCGTGGTTCGCCAAGACCGACGCCAAGGGCATGGCCGTCATCGAAGACCTGCCCGAAGGCAACGCCGATCTGAGGCTGT
>DASQOS010000563.1:0-10897 GCA_035644375.1 Rhizobacter sp. | reverse complement strand
AAAGCCGGGCCAGCTGCGCGTGGCGCGGACGATGCGCACCGCGTAGTCGAGCACCTTGTCGTCGACGCGCACGAACGACGCCATGCGCTGCAGCGACAGCACCGAGCGTTCGTCCATTCGCGCGGTGATCGCGGCCAGCGGCAGCTGATCGCCGTTCAGCTGATCGGTGGTGCGGCGCACGATGGCGGCCTCTTCGTCGAGCGCCGGGTAGCCGATGTCGATCTTCAGCAGGAAGCGGTCGAGTTGCGCCTCGGGCAGCGGGTAGGTGCCCTCGGTGTCGATCGGGTTCTGCGTGGCCAGCACCATGAAGGGCCGGGGCAGCGCCAGCGTCTGCCCTTCGAGCGTGACCTGGTACTCCTGCATCGCCTCGAGCAGCGAGCTCTGCGTCTTGGCCGGCGCGCGGTTGATTTCATCGGCCAGCAGCAGGTTGGTGAACACCGGGCCACGCTGCACACGCAGCGCGCCGATGCCGGCGCCGGGCTCGCCGCGCGCCTCGAGCACCGAATGCCCGGTGATGTCGGACGGCATCAGGTCCGGCGTGAACTGGACGCGCGAGTACGCCAGCGACATCGCTTTGGCCAGCGAGCGCGCCAGCAAGGTCTTGCCGAGCCCTGGCACGCCTTCGATCAGCACATGCCCCGAGGCGACCAGCGCGACCAGGATCTGATCGACCGCCTGCTGCTGGCCGACGACGGCCTTGCCGACCTCGCTGCGCAGTTCGTTCAGCAGCTCGGCAGCGCGCGAAAGGTCGGTGGGTTTGATTTGCATGGCGGGTCCTCAGGGTCGTGGTTCGCGCCGCGGCTGGGCCAGCAGCCGGCGGGCGGTTTCTAGCAGTTCAAGCACGGGCGGCAGGTCGACACGACGGCGCGCCATGCTGCGGTCCAGCGCCAGGCCCAGGGCCTGCGCGTCCAGCCCGGTCAGGCGCGCGATGGCCTGCGCACGCGCGCCGCGGTCGAGTTTGTCGTAGTGGCGCACGTGCCAGCGTGCGATCTCGTCCAGCGAACGCAGCTGCGCGGTGTGCAGCGCGTTGCCACCGCGCCGCCACAGGAACTGCGCGGTGCCGGTGATCTGTTCGGCCATCGAGCGGCGTCCGCTCGGCGGTGCCACGGTCTGCGGGCCGAAGCGCACGGCGCCACGCCACACCGCGAGTGCGATCGCCAACGCCGTCAGCAACAAGGCCGCGTGACCGGTCTGCCACAGCCAGCGCAGGAACGGCGTGCGGCTCTCTTCGGCGACGAACCACACCGCCGCGCCGCGCCGCAGCTGCAGCGCGGCCGCCGCCAGCGCCGCGTTGTCGCCGAGCAGCAAGGGCGCGTTGTCGAAGACGGACCGGTTGTTGATTACCGTCACGCTGCCGTGGCCGTAGGCCAGGCGCAGCATTTCGGTGCCCTTCGGGCCGACCAGCTGCCAGGTCGGTGGCGTCGCGGTTTTCAGGGGCCAGATCGAGGCACTGCCGCACAGCGTGAAGGGCTGCCGCGGCACATAACTTTCGGTCACGTCGTCCGGCTCGGTGACCGTGTGGCAGGGGTGTTCGGTGCGCCGCAAGCGTGCCGCGAGCGGCGCCGACGCGGCAGGCGACTCAGATCGCGGCGCCACGATGTCATCGTCCTCCGCGTCGTCTTCGTCCGGCGCCACGCTGGAGGCCGCCGCAGCGGGCGGCGCGCTGCGGCGTGGCGGCTCCTGGGCCGGCAGCCAGTCGGCCAGCTGCGGGCTGTCGATGTTCATTGCGAACAGCGTCAGGTGTCCGCCGCGCTGCACCCAGGCGCGCAATGGCGCGCCGCGTTCGGGAAACAAATCCCACTGCCATGACGACAGCAGCAACGAGGCGCCTTCAGGCGGCATGCGGTCCAGGTCGCTGTGGGTCGAGACCTCGGCCCCGAGCCCGCGCGCCAGCTGCTGCAAGGCATAGAGGTCGTTCTTCGCGGCTTCGCCGCTCGCCGCTGTCGGCACGTCGATCTCGACCCATTCGGTGTGCGCGGCGATCCACGCGACCCCGGCCGCTGCGAGCGCGATGGCGAGACCGTAATAGACATACGAGCGATTCATGCTGCCGCCACCTCGGGTGCGGCGCCGCGAAGTTGCCGGTCGAACTCCGCACACAACGCCAGCACGAGCGCGGACTCGGGCACATGTGCGCCATACACCGCCTGTTGCCAGGCCGACACCAGGCCGGCAAAGAAGCCGCTGCGTTCCGGGCCCAGACGCTGGGCGGCCAGAACCACGCACTCGCCTTCGGTGCTGGCGGCGCGGATCGGGATGCCGTGGTCGTGGACCAGACGCGACAGCGCGCCGCGGTACAGCAGCGACAGGGCCGCCCGCTGCTCGCCGCGCTGCCACAGCGCCGCGGCCGCGGCGCCGATCTGCTCGGGCAGGCTTTCGGGACGGATGTCGAGGTCGCGCACATGGCTGGGCAGCGGCGTCGCGGTGCGTCCGGCGGCGCCGGCGTGCTCGCGCATCCAGTGGCGCAGCCCAACCCCCAGCAGCGCGACCGCCAGGGCGCCGGCGGTCCAGATCAGCACGCGGCCGGCTTCGGACAACCACAGCCCGAACTCGCGCAGCCATTTGATCCAATCGGCATCGCCGGGGTTGATCGGTTTCTTCTTCTCCGGCTCCGACGGCTTCCAGCGCAAGGTCTTTTGCTGGTGGGTGCCGCCGAACTGCGGGTCGGCCCGCAGCGCCCGCACCTGTGCGGCAATGGTGTCGCGCGTCGGCCGTTCGGTGCCCGCCGTCGATGCGGTTGCCGAGGGTGGAGAGGTGACCGGCGCCGGTGCCGGCTGAGCCTGCGCGACCACGCAGCACAGACACAGCGCGCCCATCAGCCAGCCCGACAGGCTTCTAGAACGCACGGCGAAACTCCTGTTCGATGTCCCAGGCTTCGAGCTGGACGCGCCGGTTCAGGTACATCGCAAAACCCGCGGCGACGTACATCGGCTCCAGCATCAGCACCACCAGCGAATAGGCCAGCGCCAGCGTCAAGGATGACGCGGTGTCGCCGCTGACCAGCCAGCCGAACAGGCCCTGGCGCGAGGCCGATGGGGCGAACAGCAGCACCAGCGTCAGCAGGCCGATGTCGAGCGCCAGTTCGGCGTGGGCGAAAGCGGCGTGCATGCTCAGCGCGGACCCACGCTGGCCACGCAGCAGCTGCGCACGCCGCTGCACCATGGCCTTGCCATGCTGGCCTTCCAGCTGACGGATCGGCTGGGTGAAGGCACGCCACGGCGACAGGCGGCGCAGCAGCAGCGTCGAGGGCAGCTGGCGCCACCAGACCGAACGCTGCGCCTGCCACAGGTCGGCGCAGCGCGTGGACTGGCCGAAGACGGCGCGCGACAACACGAACAGCACACTGCGGTCGAGCCAGGGCTTGAGCCAGAAGATCAGCAGCGTCGGCAACCAGGACGCGATCTCGACGGTGGAGATCGCCAGTGCGAACACGACGATGAACAGCGGCGCGCAAGTTCCCCACACCGAACGCGCGTGCACTTGCACCAGGCGCACGCCCAGGTCGGCCGACTCGGGCATCGAGCGCGGACGCAGCTTGACGGCGATCGAGTCAAGCTGCATGTGCGCCTTCTGCCGGCCGCGGGTGCGGTGGCCGCCCTTGCCAGCCCAGGTAGGCGAGCACCGCACCCCAGCAGGCCGCGCCGACACCGTACTTCACGCCCGGCGCCACCCAGCGTGCCGACGACCAGAACGCTTCGACGGCCGCGGCCACCACCAGCAAGCCGATGACGCCGTAGACGACCACGATGGCGTCGTGCGCGGCGTGTTGCAGCGCTTGCAGCCGCGTGCGGCGCTCCGGGGCCAGCAAGGCGTGTCCCAGCCGCAGGCCGGCCGCACCGGACAGCACGATGGCCGTCAGCTCGAAAGCCGAATGCGTCACCACGAAGGAGTAAAAGTTCTCGGCGTGGCCGCGCGCCGTCAGGTAGCCGGCGACGCCGCCGCCGAACACGCCGTTGAAGAACAGGTAGTACACGCTGCCCACGCCGGCAAACAGCCCACCGGCGAAGCACTGAAAGCCAATGCCGATGTTGTGCATGATGTAGAAGCCGAACATGGTCCAGTCGGTGTTGGCCGAACGCACACGGCCCAGCGCGCCCTGGCCGTCGCCGTACATCTGGTCGAAGCGCCGCACCTCGGCCGCGTCGACCAGGTGCAGGATGAAACCAGGGTCGCGCCAGGTGGCCCAGCCCACCAGCAGCGTCGGCACCACGAACAGCAGTGCGGCGACCAGCAGGTAGCCGCGGTGCAGGCGCACGCTCTGCGGAAAGTCGATCAACACCAGGCGCCGCAGACGCCCCAGCCCCAGGTCCTGACGCCGATAGATCAAGCGGTGCGCGCGCTGCGTCAGCTGCTCCAGGCGCTGGGTCAGGTGGATGGGGTAGGCGCGTGCCTGTGCCAGCGCCAGGTGTTCGCAGCTGCGCCGGTACAGCGCGCTGAGCTGTGCCGCGTCGACGGATTTGGGGTCGGGCCGGGTCTGGCGCTGCGCCTGGCGTGCGCGCGCACGCGCCTTGTTTTCTGCCAGATCGAGGGCCGTCTCCAGCGCCTGCCACTGCGGCGCATGGGCTGTTTCGAACTGCAGCGGCGTCATGTCGAGGTGTCGGAATGGCGGTTGCCGACCAGCCAGTGCGCCACACCCAGCAGGCGTTGGGTGGCATCGCCATCGCCGCCGGGCGGCGCGGTGGCGGTCACCGACTGCGCCAGGACCGCCAGCTCGTCGAGCCGGGCCGGTGTCAGGCGGGTGGCGCGGCCGGCCCAGGCCACGATGGCGGCCTGTTCCTGGGGTGCCAGGGCGCGCGCCGGCGCACGCGTACGCGCGGCCGGGATCTTGCCGTGCAGCGCAACGGTGTCGCTGTGGACCACCAAGGTGCCGGCGGCCAGGTCGCCGAGCCGCTTGAAGTCGTGGCGCCACAGCAGCGAGGCCACGCCCAGCGCGTACAGCGCCGGCAGGAAATCTGCCGCGCGCAGCAGATTGCGGATGACCGAGGCCGCTGGTGTCACCGGCAGGCCCGAGTCCATCACCACCTGCAGGCCCAGCATGCGTTTGCCCGGCGTCGCGCCGTGCAGTGCCAGCTCGAACGCCACGGGATAGAACCATTCGAGCAGAAAGTAGACGACGAGCAGCAGCGCCGAACCCATGCCGCCGAACGGGGCCGACGCGAAGCCGACCACCATGTACAGGCCCAGGCGGATGCCGAAGTCGACCAGGTAGGCGAGCACACGCGGCACCAGCCCGGCCGGCCGCAGCGACAGCGCAATGCCTTCCGGCGTTTCGGCGGTGTACAGCGTGTCGAGAGCCACGTGTCGTCCCGGCGGAAAGTCAGGCCTGGATCACGAGGGCGTCGGCAAGGTGGTCATGAATGCAGCGGCGCGACGGGCTGAAGATAAACCGGGCATCGATCAGCACGGCGCAAAAGCGCCCGCCCCGGCCGGCCCGTGTCGGTTGATCCGAGGGCTCGGCGACGTCTTCCACGACCGCGCGCGGCGGCGCGAACCGGCCGTCGTTGTCCATCTCGCTCATGTGCATCCTCCCGATTTGATTTGTCGCCCATTCTAGGAGGGCCCGCATCGCGGCGAGTCGCGGCGAAATTCGCGCTCAGCGCTTGCGCAGCACCTCGAACAGGCTGGCGTCGTCGAGCGCGGCGAAGCCGCCGTCGCAGGCCCGCGCCAACAGGGCCGCCGCCGGTGCGCCCAGCGCCAACTCGATGCCGGCCGCGCGCGCGGCGGCCAGCGCCAGCTGCACGTCCTGGTTCAGCAGCGCGGTGTGGGCGCGCGGGCGGTAGTCGCCGGCCACGGCGCGGCGCATGCGGTCGCTGCCGATCCAGCTCTGCCCGCTCGACTGCTCGATGACTTCCAGCGTGCGGCCTGCATGCAGGCCCAGCCGTTCTGCCAGCGCCAAGGCCTCGGCTGCACCGGCCAGGTTGATGCTGGCGAGCAGGTTGTTGACGAGCTGGGTGCGCGCGCCGTCGCCCGGGTTTTCGCTGAGGTGAAAGACGTGCGAAGACAGCGCCTCGAGCAGGGCGCGCTGGCGTTTGAACATCGCCTTCGGGCACGCCACCATCAGGCTCATGCTGCCATCGCGCGCCCGCGCCGGGCCGCCGGACAGCGGGGCGTCCAGACAATCGACGCCCTGCTGCTGCAGACGCGCGGCCAGGCGCTCGGTATCGGCCGGTGCGATGGTGGGGCACAACAGCACCGCCGCGCCGCGCGGCAGCATGCTGGCGGCGCCATGCGGGCCGAACAGCACGTCCTGGGTTTGCGCCGCATCGACCACCGCGACGATCACCACGTCGCTCGACGCTGCCAAGCCGGTGGCGGTGGCGCAGGCCATTGCGCCCAGCCGCACCGCCTGGGCTTCGCACTTCGGGTTGATGTCGTGCACGGCCACCGGGTAGCCGCACGACAACAGGCGCGCTGCCATCGCGCCGCCCATGTTGCCCACACCGATGAGGCCGACGCGCGGCAGCACGGGCGGGGACGGGCGGCTGTCGTTGTCCATGACCTTGGTGGGCTAGCTCTGCATCAAACGCCGGCTCTTGGCGATCGACATCAGGATGCCCAGCCCCAGCCCCAGCGTCACCATCGCGGTGCCGCCGTAACTGATGAAGGGCAAGGGCACGCCGACCACCGGCAGGATGCCGCTGACCATGCCCATGTTGACGAACGCATAGGTGAAGAAACTCAGCGTGATGGCGCCCGCGAGCAGGCGTGAAAACACCGTCGGCGCGTCGGCCGCGATCATCAGGCCGCGAAAGATCAGGAAGATGAAGATCAGCATCAGCGCGACGCAGCCGAACAGACCGAATTCTTCGGAGAACGCCGCGAAGATGAAATCGGTGGTGCGCTCGGGGATGAACTCGAGGTGGGTCTGTGTGCCCTTCATGAAGCCCTTGCCGTTGACGCCGCCCGAGCCGATGGCGATCATGCCCTGGATGATGTGAAAGCCCTTGCCCAGCGGGTCGGTGGTCGGGTCGAGCAGCGTGCAGACGCGGTTCTTCTGGTAGTCGTGCAGCATCGGCCAGGCAACCTCGGGCTGGCAGATGCGCTCTTCCGACATCACCAGCAGCGTCACCGCCGCGACCCCGAGCAGCAGCACCGGAATGATGAGCTTCCACGACAGGCCGGCGAAGAAGATGACATACAGCCCCGCCGCCAACACCAGGATGGCGGTGCCGAGGTCGGGTTGCTTGACGATCAGCGCCAGCGGCACGGCCAGGATGAGCAGCGCGATCAGGAAGTCGGTCACGCGCAGCTGGCCTTCGCGGCGCTGGAACCACCACGCCAGCATCAGCGGCATGCCGATCTTCATGACCTCGCTCGGCTGGATCACCATGCCGACGTTGAGCCAGCGCGTCGCGCCTTTCTTGGTCACGCCGAAAACCGCCGTGGCGATCAGCAGCGCCACGCCCACGGCATACAAGGGGACGGCCAGGCGCATCAGGCGTTGCGGCGGGATCTGCGCCGCCAGAAACAGGATGCCGGCGGCCAGCAGCATGTTGCGTCCATGGTCGACAAAACGCGTGCCGTTGTCGTAACCCGCGGAGTACATGGTGATCAGGCCGGCGATGGCCAGCAGCATCACGGCCAGCAGCAGCGGCAAATCGAAGCCGAAGAACACCGGCCTGAGACGCCGCCACAGCGAAGGATTCTCGAAGGTCGAGCTCATCGGGCCGCCCCGGCCAAGGCCACACGTGCGCCCGGTGCCGAAGCCGCTTCGGCGGCCGGCTGGGCCGCGAGCGTGGCCGACACGCCGCCATGGGCCGGCCCGGGCAGCAGGTTGGGCGAACCGGGCAGCGGCACGCTGGCGGCCGGCCGCGGCGTGCCGGTGGGGGCCGCCGATTTGCCCTCGCGGGTGGCGGCGATGTCTTCTTCGCTGGGCCACTGGCCCAGCAGCAGGTAGTCGAACGCGCGGCGTGCGATCGGCGCGGCCGAGCCGGCACCCCAGCCGGCGTTCTCGACGACGAGCGCCAGGGCGATCTGCGGGTTCTCTGCCGGGGCGAAGGCGATGTACAGCGAATGGTCGCGGGCGCGTTCGTCGCCATGCGCGTTGTACTTCTCGTTTTGCTTCAGCCCCACGGCCTGGGACGTGCCGGTCTTGCCGCCGCTGGCGTAGGCGGCCCCGGCAAACACGCGCGCCGAGGTGCCGGCGATGGTGACGCCGTGCATCGCCTCGCGCACGATCTCCACGTCTTCCGGCCGCAGCGGCAGCGGCGCGAGCGCGTCCGACGACAAGCCGTGCTTTTCGCCGCTCACCACGTCGCGCAGCTCGCGCGCCAGCCGCGGCTGGAAGCGTTGGCCGCCCGAGCTCAGGGTGGCCAGCGCCGTGGCCATCTGCAGCATCGTGAAGTTGTTGTAACCCTGGCCGATGCCCAGCGAGATGGTCTCGCCGGCGTACCACTTCTGCTGCTCCGGCTTCTTGTAGGCCTTGCGTTTCCATTCGGTGGAAGGCAGCAGCCCGGTGAGTTCGCCTTCGAGATCGACGCCGGTTTTTCGGCCCAGGCCGAACGGCGACAGCTGGTCGTGGATCAGGTCCACGCCCATCTCGTTGGCCAGCGTGTAGTAGTAGACGTTGCTCGACTCGACGATGGAACGGCGCATGTCCATCAGACCGCCGCGTTCGTTCTCGGGGCTGTGATACACGTGCCCGCCGAAGGCGAAACTGCCGGTGTCGTTGATGATGGTGCTGGGCGAGCGCTTGCCGGTGTTGAGTGCCGCGATCGCCATGAACGGCTTGAAGGTCGACCCCGGCGGGTAGGTGCCGCGCGTGGCCCGGTTCAGCAGCGGCTTGTCGATCGATTCGTTGAGCTCGCGCCAGCTTTCGGCGTCGATGCCGTCGACGAACAGGTTGGGGTCGAAGGTGGGCTTGCTGACCATGGCCAGCACCTCGCCGTTGCGCGGGTCGATGGCGACCAGCGCGCCGCGGCGCTCACCGAACAACTGCTCCACCAGCGCCTGCAGCTTGATGTCGACCGACAGCACCAGCGTGTTGCCGGGGGTGGACGGGTGGCTCTTTAGGCGCCGCACCGCGCGGCCGCCGGCACTGGTCTCGACCTCTTCCAGGCCGGTCAGGCCGTGCAGCTCGTTCTCGTACTTCTGTTCGACGCCGAGCTTGCCGATGTACTCGGTGCCGCGGTAGTTGTCGAGCTGCTCTTCGGGCCACTCTTCCATCACGTCTTTTTCGGCCTGGTTGATGCGGCCGATGTAGCCGATCAAATGGCTGCCGACGTCGCCGAGCGGGTAGTTGCGGAACAGCCGGGCCTTGATGTCGACGCCGGGATAACGGAAGCGTTGTGCGGTGAAGCGCGCCACCTCTTCATCGCTCAGCTTGGTGCGGATGGGCAGCGACTCGATGCTCTTGGTTTCATCGAGCATGCGTTTGAAGCGCCGCTTGTCGCGCGTGGTGATCTCGATCACGGACTCCAGCGCTGCGATCGTGGCGTCCAGGTCCTCGACCTTGGACGGCATGATTTCCAGCGTGTAGGCCGAGTAGTTGTTGGCCAGCACCACGCCGTTGCGATCGACGATCAGGCCGCGGTTGGGCACGATCGGCACCACGGCGATGCGGTTGTTTTCGGCCTGGGTCGACAGCTCGTCGTGGCGCACCACCTGCAGCACCACCAGCCGCGTCGCCAGCAGGCCGAAGGCGATCAGCACGAAGGCAGCGGCGGCCAGCAGCCGGGTGCGAAAGCGCGCGAGTTCCTGTTCGATGTTTTTCAGTTCAACCACGATGCAGCCCCTGCAGGCCGGGCCGCTCCCAAGCCGGCCCGGCGCTCGGCCCGCGGGGATCGACTGAGGTATGCCTCGGACGAGGGGTCGTCATCACAATGGCCGGTTCTGGTCGCGGTCGGGTGCGCGCCGTTGGGGCGCGAGCAGCAGCAGCGAGACGATCGGCCACAGCAGGCTTTCAAGCAACGGGGCCAGCATCAGTTCCCATCCCGGAAGCATGCCACCGACCAGCATCCGCACCACCAGTGAAACCGCGTGGGCGGCCATGAACAAGGGGAGAATTTGCAAGGCCTGCGACGGCAGGCTGAACCACAGCAAACGGCGGTGGATCGTGATGGCAAAAAAGCTCAGCAGCGTGTAGGCCAGCGCGTGCTGGCCGAGCACGGCGCTGTCGTGCACGTCCATCAGCAGCCCGAATACGAAGGCCGCGCCGACGCCGACGCGCCGCGCCTGGTGCACGTTCCAGAACACCAGCACCAGCGCCAGCAGATCCGGCAGCGCCGGGTTGCGGCCCGTGGGGATCAGGTTGACGGCGAACGCCAGCAGCAGCGTGAGCCAGATGAACAGCGGGTTCACCGGCAGCAGCAGCTGGTCGGAGCCACGCGGCATCATGCGCAGGTCCTTTCGGGGCGAGAGCGTGGAGCGGGTGTCATCTGCGTCCTCCTTTGCGGCTGGGCTTGACGGGTTCCGACGCCGGCTCCGGCTTGGGCGGCATTTGCACACCCACGGGTTCGAGCACCAGCACATGGCGCACGCTGTCGGGCTCGGCCAGCGGCGTCAGCGCGATGCGCGCAAAACCCGAGTCGATGCGGCGGTCCACGTTCACCACCTTGGCCACCGGCAGTCCGGCCGGGTAGATGCCGTCGACGCCGGACGTGGCCAGCACATCGCCGACCTGCACGTCGGCGTTGCCGGCCATGAAGCGCAGCTCGAGTCCGGCGCCGGCCGAGTTGCCAAACGCCGCGCTGCGCGCCTGGGTGCGGCTGTTGAGCACCGGAATGGCGGCTTCCTTGTCGGTCAGCAAGGTGACCTCGGCGCTGTAGGGAAACACACGCGTCACCTGGCCCAGCACGCCGGCCTCGTTGATGACCGGCGAGGCCACCACCACGCCTTGCAGCGATCCGCGGTCGATGATGACCTTGCGCGAATAGGGGTCGGGCGCGTCGTACAGCAC
>DASQOS010000562.1:0-4405 GCA_035644375.1 Rhizobacter sp. | reverse complement strand
GGGGATCATCGGCAGCGTCCAGGCGTCGCGGTCTTCGTCCAGCGGCAAGCTGCTGTCGTGGACGGCCTCGCCGAAGTGGCTGGGGTGCACGTTGGACGGGGAGCCGGTGAGCAGCACGCCGTCGGCGTGGTCCAGCAGTTCGTCGACTTCGCCGGGCAGCACCATCGGCACCACCAGAGGCAGGCAACCCGCCAGACGCACTGCGTCGATGTACTTCTTGCCAGCGACATGAAACGGGTGGTACCCGATCATGCGGTTACAGGCGGGGATGAGGACGATGGGCTTTCTGACCGGGGTGGGCGAGGTGTTCATTGGGCTTGCTGAGCAGCGGTTTTTGGCCGTCTGCGCACTGGGCTTTCTGCTTTCTAGCGGCCTTCAGAGGCTTTCGATGGACGAGCAATGAGTGTGCCCGGGATTATCCCGAAGTCAACCATCCTGCCAATCAACCCTGAAACGCGGCTTTTGCACAACGCACCTTGCGAGTTTCGGTGCAATCCCTTGCAGGTACGGGCATTCTGCATAGACCGAGTGCAAACCTGCTTGCCTGGATGAGCCGGTATGGCGACGATGTGAAGCATGAAGCAAGCTGAACTTGGGCTGAGTCTAGGAGCCTGTCGGACGCAAGCGCGAGTCCCTGGACGAGATTCGCGTTGTTCAGTCTGGCCTTAGGTCCAGAGACCGTCTCTGCGCCGGATTCTTTGCTTGCCCATGGCCTACCTCACCCCTCTCTACGATCCCTGGGTTGTTGCGGCGTCCGTTCTGATCGCCAGCTTCGCCTCCTACGTCGCACTGGATCTGGCCAAGCGCGTGCGCACGGCCGACCGGGGTGTCGCGCTGCGCTGGTGGATCGCCGGCTCCATCGCGATGGGTACCGGCATCTGGGCCATGCACTTCGTCGGCATGCTCGCGTTCTCGCTGCCGATCGCGCTGGGTTACACGAAGCTGCTGACCTTCGTGTCCTGGGTTGCGGCGGTGACCGTGTCGATGATCGCGTTGTGGGTGGCGAGCCGTGGCTCGCTCACGCTGCCGCGGCTGGCCGGCGGGTCGCTGGCCATGGGGGTCGGCATCTGCAGCATGCACTACATCGGCATGGCGGCGCTGGACATGGCGCCGGGCATTGTCTGGGACACCCGGCTGATTGCCGCCTCGGCTGGCATCGCGGTAGGCGCCTCGGCGGCGGCTTTGCTGATCTTCTACTGGCTGCGCGAGGTCGGCAAATGGCGCGGCCTCGTCTACCAGGTGGCGGCCGCGATCGTGATGGGGCTGGCCATCAGCGGCATGCACTACACCGGCATGGCCGCCGCCAATTTCCCCTACGGCGCCGTGTGCCTGAGCGCCAATGCGCTGTCGGGTGCCACCCTTGGCACGCTGGTGGTGCTGGCATCGGTCACCATGCTGGGCCTGACCCTGTTCACCTCCATCCTCGACGCACGCATGCAGGGCAGGTCGACCCGGCTCGCAAGTTCACTGCAGGTCGCAAATCTGCAGTTGCAGACGGCCAATGAGGAACTGCAAAGGCGCGCCTTTCTGGACCCGTTGACCGGCCTGCCCAACGGGATACTCTTTGAAGATCGGCTGATGCATGCCGTGGCCCGCAATGAACGGGCCGCGGAGCGCGTGGCCCCGCGCAACCCGCACAAGCTCGCGGTGCTGTTCATCGACCTGGACGGCTTCAAACCCGTCAACGATTCCTTCGGCCACGCTGTTGGCGATACCTTGCTGCAGGAAACGGCGCTCCGCCTGCGCCGCGAGGCACGCGACAGCGATACGGTGGCGCGCGTCGGAAGCGACGATTTCCTGCTGCTGATGGAAGGCGTGGCCGGCGTACCCGACTGCGTGACGCTGGCGCAGCGGCTGGTCGACGCGCTGGCCCAGCCCTTCAACATCTCGGGCCGCCAGGTGCAGATCTCCTGCTCCATCGGCATCGCCGTCTATCCGGACCATGGCCAGGGCGACAAGCTCGTGCGCCATGCCGATTCGGCGATGTACGCCGTCAAGCGCGTCGGTGGCGGCAACTACGCAGTGTTCGAGTCCAACATGGACGGAGGCGCGCTCGAGCAGTTCGACATGCACGACGATCTGCGCCACGCCGTCGAGCGCGGTCAACTGGAATTGCACTTCCAGCCCAAGGTCGAAGGGCGGCGTGGCCAGATCAGCGGAGTGGAGGCGCTGCTGCGCTGGCACCACCCGCAGCGCGGCATGATCAGCCCAGCGGTGTTCATTCCGCTGGCCGAGCGCTTCGGCTTGATCAACGCGCTCGGCAACTGGGTCATCGACGAGGCCTGCAGCCAAATGCGTGCATGGGCCGACCAGGGGATACGCATGCCCGTGGCCATCAACGTGTCGGTGCACCAGTTGCGCAGGGACCATGTGGTGAGCCACATCGAGAACGCGCTGCGCCGGCACCAGATCGAGGCGTCGCAGTTGCTGTGCGAGGTGACCGAGTCGGTCGCGATGGACGACGTCTCGAGCACGCAGGCGGCGATCCATGGCCTCGAACGCCTCGGTGTCTACCTGTCGATCGACGATTTCGGCACCGGCTATTCGAGCCTGAGCTATTTGCGTCAGCTGCCCGCGCGCCAGCTGAAGATCGACCGCAGTTTCATCCGCGACATCGCGCCGAGCGCCGATGCGCACGCCATCGTCGACGCCGTGATTCGGCTCGCGCACGCGCTCGGATTGAAAGTGGTGGCCGAAGGGGTGGAGACCGCCGTGCAGCGGGACATCCTGCTGACACTCGGCTGCGACGAACTGCAGGGCTACTTCTTTGCCAAGCCGATGCCCGCCGCCGCCTTGCTGGCATGGGCGGCCGGAGAGAAGCCCGCAGGCGCCGTCGACTTCACGCCGTCGATCATGGGCCCTCTTGAGTAGCGACGAACCTCAGCAGGCTCGCCTGGTGAGCGGCCGAAGGATGAAGATGGGTTCACCGCCCACGGGCGGTCAACACGTAGCTGGGCACGGCGTCGTACGTGTCGCGTACCAGCTTGGCGTCGGCGTCCAGAAAAATCATGCAGCGCGTTTGATCGCTTCCGACAGAATCCCGATGAGCTGATCGATGTGCTTGTTCTCGACGATCAGCGGCGGCGACAACGCAATCGTGTCGCCGGTGGTGCGAATCAGCAGGCCCTTTTCCCAGCAATCCAGAAACACCGAGAACGCGCGCTTGCCCGGCTCGCCGGCGATGGGCTGCAACTCGATGCCGGCCACCAGCCCGACGTTGCGCACGTCGATGACGTGCGGCAGCCCCTGCAGCGAATGCACCGCGTTCTCGAAGGTGCCGGCCATTCTGGCGCCGCGCGTCAGCAAGTCGTCATCGGCGTAAGTCTCCAGCGTGCCCAGCGCCGCCGCGCAGGCCAGCGGGTGGCCGGAATAGGTGTAGCCATGGAAGAACTCGATGGCGTTGGCCGGCGCGTTCATGAAGGTGTCGTGAACGGCCTGCTTGGCAAACACCGCGCCCATCGGCACCGCACCGTTGGTGAGGCCCTTGGCGACCGTCATCAGGTCGGGTGTGATGCCGAACAGCGTCGATGCGAACGGCGCCCCGACGCGGCCGAAGCCGGTGATGACCTCGTCGAAGATCAACAGAATGCCGTGCTTGTCGCAGATGGCACGCAGCCGTTCCAGGTAGCCCTTGGGCGGCAGCAGCACGCCGGTGGAACCGGCCACGGGTTCGACGATCACCGCGGCGATGGTCGACGCATCGTGCAGTGTGACCAGGTGTTCCAGGTCGTCGGCCAGTTCTGCGCCGTGCTCGGGCTGGCCGCGCGTGAAGGCGTTGCGCGCCGGGTCGTGCGTGTGGCGCATGTGGTCCACACCGCCCAGCATCGGGCCGAAGCTCTTGCGGTTGGCCACCATGCCGCCCACCGAAATGCCGCCGAAATTGACTCCGTGGTAGGCGCGCTCGCGGCCGATCAGGCGGGTGCGCTGGCCTTCGCCTCGTGCACGGTGGTAGGCCAGCGCGATCTTCAGTGCCGTTTCCACCGATTCGGAGCCCGAGTTGGTATAAAAGACCCGGTTCAGCCCGGCGGGCGTGAGCCGGATCAGGCGCTCGGCCAGTTCGAAGGCCTTGGGGTGGCCCATCTGGAACGGTGGTGCAAAGTCCATTTCGGCCGCCTGCTGCGCAATGGCCTGGACGACCTTGGGCGCCGCGTGCCCGGCGTTGACGCACCACAGCCCCGCAACGCCGTCCAGGATCTGCCGGTTCTCCGGCGTCCAGTAATGCATGCCTTCGGCACGCGCCAGCATGCGGGGCGATTGCTTGAACTGGCGGTTGGCCGTGAACGGCATCCAGTAAGCGTCCAGTGTCTTCTCGGTCATTCAGGGTTCTCCTCGCTCGGCGCGGGGTTCGCGCCGATGCCTTTGGCTAGGCATGAGAGTTTACGGGTTGGACAAGTCGTGCAGGCAA
>DASQOS010000561.1:0-6458 GCA_035644375.1 Rhizobacter sp. | reverse complement strand
AGCAGATCCCAGCACTCCTGTGCCGTCTCCACGTAGCGGAACAAGCGCAGATCGCCCGGGCTGATCATGCCGGTTTCGACGAGCTGCTCGAAGTTGATCAGCCGGCTCCAGAAATCGCGCCCGAACAGGAACACCGGGCGGCGGCGCGATTTGCCGGTCTGGATCAGCGTCAGCGCCTCGAACATCTCGTCGAGCGTGCCGAAGCCGCCGGGGAAGCACACGAGCGCGACCGAGCGCATCAGGAAGTGCATCTTGCGCAGGCCGAAGTAGTGGAACTGAAAGCACAACTCCGGCGTGACGTATGGGTTGGGAGCCTGCTCGTGCTGCAGCACGATGTTCAGGCCGATGCTCTTGCCGCCCGCTTCGTAGGCTCCGCGGTTGCCCGCCTCCATGATTCCGGGGCCGCCGCCGGTGACAATGTACAGCGGCGTCTCCAGATGGAGCGAGTTGTCGGTCACGAGCTTGGCGAAGCGCTGCGCTTCCTCGTAGTAGTGCGACATCGCGACGTTGCGCTGTGCGATCGCCTTGGCTTCGGTGTCGGTGGCCTCGTCGAGCATGCGCTGCGCGACGTCCGGCGGCACGATGCGCGCGCTGCCGAAGATCACGACGGTGGACTGGACCCCCTGCTCGTTCTGGATCAGCTCCGGCTTGAGCAGCTCGAGCTGCATGCGCACCGGGCGCAACTCTTCGCGCAACAGAAAGTCGGTGTCGGTGAACGCCAGGCGAAAGGCGCTTTCGGGGCCGTCATACAGCGATGGCTGCTTGTGGTCCTCGGCTTCTTCTTGGGCCGAAGGGAAGTTGCGCGCGGTCAGATTGGTTCGTTTTTGCATGGCTCGGAGCTTAACGCGGTCGCCCGGCGAAAACCATGGCGGTGGCTCAGCGGCGGGACGCACACACCTTGCAGCCGGGGTCGCGCGAGGTGCGAATTTCAGTCCATTCCATGCTGCGCGCATCGAGCATTTGCAGGCGACCGGCGAGCGACGAGCCGACGCCCGCGAGCAGCTTCAAGGCTTCAGCCGCCTGCATGCTGCCGATGATGCCGACCAGCGGCGCAAACACACCCATCGTGGCGCAACGCACCTCCTCCGGCGCGGCCTCCGCGGGGAACAGGCAGGCGTAGCAGGGCGCATCGGGCTGGCGCGTGTCGTATACCGAGATCTGCGCGTCGAAACCGATCGCTGCGCCCGACACCAGCGGCTTGCGGTGCGCCACGCAGGCGGCGTTCACGGCCTGCCGTGTGCCGAAGTTGTCGCTGCAGTCCAGCACCACGTCGGCAGTGGCGACCCATTCGTCGAGGTGTTGCGGGTCCGCACGCAGCCGGATGGCACGGACCTGGACTTCAGGGTTGATCTCGCCGATCGTTTGCGCGGCCGACACGGCCTTGGGCTGGCCGACGCGTGACATGTCGTGGGCGATCTGCCGTTGCAGGTTGGTCACATCCACCGTGTCGTCGTCGACGATGGTGATGCGGCCCACACCGGCCGTGCCCAGGTACAGCGCCACCGGCGAACCCAAGCCGCCCGCGCCGATCACCAGCGCGTGCGACGCCATCAGCCGCTCTTGTCCTTCCACGCCCAGTTCATTGAGCAGGACATGGCGTGAATAGCGCAGCAGCTGGTCGTCGTTCATGGGCCGGGATACACAACAGGGACAACAGGGGACTTGTCAAACAACAACGCCCGTGCAGACACGGGCGTTGGAAGAGCCGGCGGGTGCGCCGAAGCTCAGTTCGTTTCGGTTTCAGCCTTGCGTTCGACGATGGTCTTGGACACCAAGACCGGCTTGCCCTTGAGCTGGTTGATCGCCTGGGTCAGCTGGAAGTCTTCGGCGCTGCCGAATTCGGGCAGCGGCTTGAGCGGCGTCGCGGCCTTGGCGTTCTCTTCTTCGAGTTTCTTGCGAGCGTCTTCACGGGCCTTTTCGCGGGCTGCGTCTTTCACCTCGGCGCCCTGGCCGCTTTGCAGGTGCTTTTCCAGATCGGCTTCGCGCACGCGCAGTGCGGCAAACAGGTTGCCTTCGGCGGTTTCGTCGAGCATCACGTCGGGGACGATGCCCTTGGCTTGAATGGAACGACCGCTCGGCGTGTAGTAGCGCGCCGTGGTGATCTTGAGTGCGGTGTCGGGCGAGAGTTGACGCACCGTTTGCACCGAGCCCTTGCCGAAGGTCTGTGCGCCCATGATGGTGGCGCGGTGGTGGTCTTGCAATGCACCGGCGACGATCTCGCTGGCCGAGGCCGAGCCTTCGTTCACCAGCACCACCATCGGCACCTTCTTCAGCGCCTCAGGCAGTTTGCGCAACGGGTCACTGCCGCCACGGCGCAGATAAAACTCGGGTGCCGCCTTGAATTCGGACTTCGACTCGGCGATCTGGCCGTTGGTCGACACCACCATCACATTGGTCGGCAAGAAGGCCGACGACACGGCGACCGAGGCTTCCAGCAGGCCGCCCGGATCGTTGCGCAGGTCGAGCACCAGGCCCTTGAGGTTGGGGTCTTGCTTGTAGAGGTCGGCCAGCTTGTTGGCGAAATCGTCCACCGTGCGGTCCTGGAACTGGCTCACGCGCAACCAGGCGTAGCCCGGCTCGATGACCTTGGAGCGCACGCTCTGGACGCGAATTTCCTCGCGCGTGATGGTCACCGGGAAACTGCGGCTTTCGCTCTTGCGGAACACGGTCAACGCGACCTTGGTGTTGGGCTCGCCGCGCATGCGCTTGACGGCCTGGTCCATCGTCAAGCCCTTGACGGCGGTGTCGTCGATCTTGGTGATCAGGTCACCGCTCTTCAGGCCGGCACGGAAGGCGGGTGAGCCTTCGATCGGCGAAACCACCTTGACCAGGCCGTCTTCCATGCCGATTTCGATGCCGACGCCGACAAAGCGGCCGGTGGTGCCTTCGCGGAATTCCTTGAAGGTCTTTTTGTCGAAGTACTGCGAGTGCGGGTCGAGGCCGGCCACCATGCCGCCGATGGCGTCGGTGATCAGCTTTTTCTCGTCCACCGGTTCGACGTAGTCGCTCTTGACCATGCCAAAAACCGCGGCGAGCTGTTGCAACTCTTCAAGCGGCAACTGGGCCGCGGGATTGCGTGCAGTGGCCTGCAACTGCATGGTGGCCAGGGCGCCGGCGAGGGCGCCAACGGTGATCCAGCCAGCGACTTTGAGTTTGGCACCCATAAACGACCTGCTTCCTGCCTGAGACGGAGATTTCACGCGGTTTCCAGTATAAGTGGCTATGCGGGATTGGAGACTCGCCGCCGTGGGAAGTTTCACGCATTTTCCCGAGGCTTGAACCGCAAAACACGGAGGCCTTCGGCGCGTTGCGGTTGATCGCGGAGCGCCTCCGCGCAGGCGCGTCGCCGGGCCGCCTCTGCAGCGCGGCAACGCCGCAACGCGGCTGGACATGTCTTCCTAAGTCGGGTATCTCTATGATGGCCCGGGTCGCCAGTTGACTCCTCAGCTGCGTCTCCCCGCCATGACCTGAACTGAACGCCCTGGTATCCGATGCGAATTCTGCTTGTCGAAGACGACGCCATGATCGGCAAGGCCATCTGCCAGGGGTTGGCCCAAGCCGGCTTTGCTGTGGATTGGGTCACCGACGGCCGTGCTGCCGAGTTGTCGTTGGCGAACGACGTCTATGACCTGACAGTCCTGGACCTGGGCCTGCCCAAGAAGGACGGGATGTTGATTCTGGACACCTTGCGCCAGGCCGGGAATTCCATCCCCGTGCTGGTGGCATCGGCACGCGACACGGTGCGCGACCGCATCGCCGGCCTGGAGGCGGGCGCCGATGACTACGTGCTCAAGCCCTTCGATCTGGACGAGCTGGTGGCACGCGTGCGCGCCTTGCTGAGGCGGCATGCCGGCAGCGGCTCCCCCCTGCTCAAGTTCGGCTCGCTGGTCCTCGATCCGGTACGCAAGGCGGTGACGCACGGCGGCGACGCGATCGAGCTTTCGGCCAAGGAATTTGCGGTGCTCGAGGCCTTGATGCAGCGCCCTGGGGCCGTGTTGTCGCGCGAGCAGCTGGAGGACTCGATCTACGGATGGGGCGAAGAGGTTGGCAGCAATGCGATCGAGGTGCACCTGCACCACATCCGCAAGAAGCTCGGCGCGGCGGTGATCAAGAACGTTCGAGGCGTCGGCTACCGCGTCACGGAAGTCTGAATGCATTCGATCGAGCGCTACCTGCTCGGGTGGATCATCGGGGCGCTGACCCTGGGCGCAGTCGTGATCGTGATGGTGACGTATTTCATCACCCTCAACGAGATGAACGGAATTTACGATGCCGATCTCAAGAACGTCGCGGAGGCGCTTGGCGCGCATCACCGCGCGGGCCTGGGCCCGGGGATTCCGGGGGAGCCGCGAATTCCGGTCCGTACCGACGTGGCGCAGCCGGCGGAAATCGTGACGATCACCTGGACGCACGACGGGCAACGGGTCTTTTCCTCGGACCCGCGTGTGGCCATTCCCTTCATGAACCAGGAAGCCCTGTCGTACCTGCGTGTGGCAGATGAAAAATGGATCGTCTATACCGATGTCAGCCCGAACGGGGTGGCGCAGGCCGCACAGCGCGTTTCCGCGCGGCGCGACACGGCCGCCGAGTCGGCCTCGCAGATCGTCGTGCCGATGATCGGGCTCGCCGTCTTGGTCGGCGTACTGGTCGTGGTGGCCTTGCGCCGCGGACTCAGGCCGCTCGACATCGCGGCGCGTGACGTGGCCACACGCAGCGCCGCGTCGCTGACGCCGATCGAGATGAACGGTGTTCCGGATGAAATCACGCCGCTGGTCTTGTCGATCAACGACCTGATGGCGCGTCTGTCGCAGGCTTTTTCGACGCATCGGCGCTTTCTGGCCGACGCGGCCCATGAACTGCGCACGCCGGTGACGGCGTTGCGCCTGCAGCTGCAATTGCTCAAGCGCTCGAACGACGAAACCGCGCGGCGCGACGCCATCGTCGAATTGCAGGCCGGCATCGACCGTTCTCAGCGTCTGATCGAGCAGTTGCTGCAGGTCGCCCGCTTTGAACCCGACGGCGGACAGAGGCGCAACGATCCTGTCGACCTCGGCGAGCTGGCACGCACGGTGGTGGGCTCGATGAGCGTGAAGGCCGAGCACCATGACATCGACCTGGGGGCCGGCGGCGATGCGGGCGTCGCTGTCCATGGCGACGCCGGCCAGCTGACCGTGTTGTTGAACAACCTGGTGGAGAACGCGTTGCGCTATACCCCCGCCGGCCGCAGCGTTGATGTGGACGCCGTGGTTCAGGAAGGCCGCCCGACCTTGCGGGTGGTCGACGGCGGTCCCGGCATCCCGGAATCGGAGCGCGAACTGGTGTTCGGGCGCTTTTATCGCTGCCAGAACGCACCCGATCAGGCGCGCGACCCGGGAGGCAGCGGCCTCGGGCTGGCCATCGTGAAGGCGATCGCCGAGCGGCACGGCGCGTCGGTCAGCCTGCACACGCCGCGATCGGGTCAAGGCCTGGAAGTCCGCGTCGTCTTCTAGTCAAAGGAAACGCCGGGCCGCCCCAAGTTTGCTTTGCTCCCCTCGGGGGGCGGACGCGCGAAGCGCGGCCTTGGGGCTCACCTCTACCCCGCTCTCAAGTAATCTCGCCGGCATCCGAAAACGGGGGGTCGACGCGGTCTCCGTTGGGACGGGTCGTCGCTTGCAAAGAGAAGGATGACCATGTCTGCCAAGGCAATTCAGAACCTCAAATTGGCCCAACACGGTGCGCGGGACCTTGCCGCGACGTCCGGGTTTTTCGCGCACCACGGGCTGTGGTCTCCTGGCGTGCGGCTGTTTCGCCAGCTCAATTTCCGCGCCAAGGCCGCGATCGTGTCGGGCGTGTTGCTGTTTCCGGTCGCGCTGCTGGGCTGGACCTTTCTCCAGGACAAAGCCGCCGCGATCGAGTTCTCGGCCAAGGAGCGGATCGGCGTGCAGTACGTGCGCGAGGCCACCCCCTTGATCCGTCTCGGCCTGGCCTATCAGCTCTACAGCCTGCAGAGGCTGACCCAAGGCGAAGCCCTGCCGGAGGTCGCCGAGGCGCTGAATGCGCGCGACGCGCAGATGCGCAAGCTGGAGTCTGCCGAGCGGGCCCTGGGTGCCGATCTGGGGACGAGCAAGGCGTTCGCCGCCGTCAAGGCCGCGGCCGACGCCGCCACCAAGGCCAGCCCCGAGACATTTTTTGCGGCACATACGGCCTATGTAGACGCCGTGGTGGCCCTGGTCGGCCAAGCTGCCGATGGTTCCAACCTGACGCTCGACCCGGACCTCGACACCTACTATCTGATGGACGGCGCGCTCGGCAAATTGCCGGTACTCGTCCAGGCCGCCGCCAATTTGCGTGGGGCGTCTGCCTCGGTGGCCGCATCCGGTCTGCCTGCAAGCAGCGACCTGCAGCGCATCATCACGTCATCGGCCGCCGTCTCCGAGCTGCTCGATGCACACGTCGAATCCGCACTGGACAAGGTGTAT
>DASQOS010000560.1:0-3215 GCA_035644375.1 Rhizobacter sp. | reverse complement strand
CATCGAATCGGTGTTCAGGCGCTCGACGTATTCGCCGCTGCGCGGCACGCCGACCCGGTAGGTCGGGTGCACGGTCGGCGTGAAATTGCTGACCACCAGCACCATCGAACCGGGTTGCGTGCCGTAGCGCACGAAGCTGATCACCGAGTTGTCGGCATCGTGGTGGTCGATCCACTCGAAGCCGGCAGGCACGAAGTCTTGTTGGTGCAGCGCCCCGAGTTCGCGGTAGAGGCGGTTCAGGTCGCGCACCAGGCGCTGCACACCGCTGTTCATGGCGTCGCCGAGCACATGCCAATCGAGGCTGTGGTCGTGGTCCCATTCGCGCTCCTGCGCAAACTCGCTGCCCATGAACAGCAGCTTCTTGCCGGGGTGGCCGAACATGAAACCATAGTAGGCACGCAGGTTGGCAAACTTTTGCCAGCGGTCGCCGGGCATCTTGGCGATCAGCGAACCCTTGCCGTGCACCACCTCGTCATGCGACAGCGGAAGCACGAAGTTCTCGGTGAAGGCATACACCATCCCGAAAGTCATTTCGTTGTGGTGAAAACGCCGGTGGATCGGGTCGCGCGCCATGTACGACAGCGTGTCGTGCATCCAGCCCATGTTCCACTTGTAGTGAAAGCCGAGGCCGCCGGCATACGTGGGACGCGAGACTTCCGGGAACGAGGTCGATTCCTCGGCCAGCGTCACGGCCTGCGGCCGCTCGACGCCCACCACCTGGTTCATGCGCTGGAGGAAACCAATCGCTTCCAGGTTCTCGCGCCCGCCGTGCGCGTTGGGGACCCATTCGCCGGCTTTGCGGCTGTAGTCGCGGTACAGCATCGACGCGACCGCATCGACGCGCAGGCCGTCGACGGCGTAACGCTCCAACCAGTACAGCGCGTTGCCGACCAGAAAATTGCGCACCTCGGTTCGGCCCAGGTTGTAGATCAGCGTGTTCCAGTCGATGTGGAAGCCTTCGCGCGGGTCGGCATACTCGTACAGGTGTGTGCCATCGAACTGTGCCAGGCCATGCGAGTCGCTCGGAAAATGCGCCGGCACCCAGTCGAGCAGCAGCCCCAGCCCGGCGGCGTGGCAGCGGTCGACAAAACGGCGAAAGCCGGCGGCGTCGCCGAAGCGCGAGGTGGGCGAGTACAGGCCGACCGGCTGGTAGCCCCAGGAGCCGTCGAACGGGTACTCGCTGATCGGCATCAGCTCCACATGCGTGAAGCCCAGGTCGCTGGCATAGGGCAGCAGCGAGTCGGCGAGCTCGTCCCAGTTGAGCCAGCGGTTGTGGTCTTCGGTGTTGCGGCGCCACGAGCCCAGGTGCACTTCGTAGATGCTCATCGGCGCATCCAGCGCGTTGGCCTTCTGCCGATCGAGCGACGCCGGCACCACCCTCGGCATGCGCGCCACCACGCTGGCGGTGGCCGGGCGCAATTCGGACTGGAGGGCGTAGGGGTCCGCCTTCAGCGGCAGCAGGTGGCCGTCGCGCGAGACGATGCTGTACTTGTAGCGTGCCCCCTCGGCCACGCCGGGCAGAAATATCTCCCACACACCGCATTCGCGGCGCAGGCGCATCGGGAAGCGCCGGTCATCCCAGTGGTTGAAGTCGCCGACCACGCTGACGCGCGAGGCGTTGGGCGCCCACACTGCAAAGCTGGTACCGGGCACGCCCTGCATGATCCGCTGCTGAGCCCCCAATGCCTCGAACGGCCGCAGGTGCGAGCCTTCGCCGAGCAGCCACACGTCCATCTCGCCGAGCACCGGCGGAAAGCGGTAGGGGTCATCGAGCAGCGACTGCGCGCCGCTGGCCCATTGAATCTGCAGCCGGTACGAGGCCAGCGCAGCCGGCAGCCGGCCTTCGAACACGCCGTCATCGTGCACGCGGTGCAGCGAGGCGAGCGTCTTGCCGGTGTCCGCGTCGACGACCGAGACCCACAAGGCGCTGGGAAGGAAACTGCGCAGCCACGGCTGGCCCGCAGGATCGACATGCACGCCGAGGACTGAAAACGGGTCGCCGTGTCGACCGTGGCGGATCGCTTCGATCTCGTCGATCGACAGCATCAAAGAGGCAAAATTGATAAGGTCATGCGCGGATCGTAGCGCCCGGGCAATGTGAACAGGCTCTAAGCCTGCGGTTTGATGTGCCAAATCTCCTTGGCGTACTGGCGGATCGTGCGGTCGGCCGAGAACACGCCCATGCCGGCGACGTTCGCAATGGCGCGCGCCGCCCAGGCACTGCTGTCGCGGTACAAGGTGTCCACGCGCTGCTGCGCTTGAACGTAGGCGTCGTAGTCGGCCAGCAGCAGGTAGTGGTCGCCGTGCCACAGCAGCGCATCCACCAGCGTGCGATAACGCTCTTTTTCGTCCGGCGAGAACACGCCGGTGTAGATCGCGTCGAGCACGGCTTTCAAGGTCGGGTTGTTGTCGTAGTGGCGCATCGGCTGATGGCCGGCCGCTTTGAGGGCCACGACTTCTGGCGTCTTGAGCCCGAAGATGAAGATGTTGTCGTCGCCGACGTTCTCGCGGATCTCGATGTTGGCGCCGTCGTCGGTGCCGATGGTCAGCGCGCCGTTGAGCGCCATTTTCATGTTGCCGGTGCCCGAGGCTTCGGTGCCGGCGGTCGAGATCTGCTCCGACAAGTCGGCTGCCGGCATGATGACCTCGGCCACCGACACGCCGTAGTTCGGAACGAACACGACCTTGAGCTTGTCGCCGACGCGCGGGTCGCTGTTGATCACCGAGCCCACGTCGTGGATCAGCCGGATGATGGTCTTGGCCACGTGATACGACGACGCGGCCTTGCCGGCAAAGATCACGGTCCGCGGCACCCAGTTGGCATTCGGCTTGGCCAGAATGGCCTGGTAGCGCGTCACCACGTGCAGCACGTTGAGCAACTGCCGCTTGTACTCGTGGATGCGCTTGACCTGCACATCGAAAAGGCTGTCGGGGTTGACCTGGATGCCGGTGCTGCGGGCGATGTGCGCGGCCAGGCGCTTCTTGTTGGCCCGCTTCACGTCGGCAAACTTGATGCGGAAAGCCTCGCTGCCAGCGTGCGACTTGAGCTGGCCCAGCTGATCGAGGTCGAGACGCCAGCCGGTGCCGAGCGTCTGGTCGAGCAGGGCCGACAGGCCGGGGTTGGCTTGCGCCAGCCAGCGGCGCGGTGTCACGCCGTTGGTCATGTTGGTGAAGCGGTCGGGAAACAGGCTGGCGAAGTCGGCAAAGATGGTCTT
>DASQOS010000559.1:0-4157 GCA_035644375.1 Rhizobacter sp. | reverse complement strand
TGCGGGCTGGTCGCTGCATGTGCAGCGCTGGACACAGGGGCAAAACGGTGCAGCGCACGACAGAGAGAACCCCGACTTGCTGGTGGTGCTGCAGCGCGCCGCTGCGGCAACGGCGGCGGCCGAAACGGACTACCGTGACCAGGAATCCTTCATCTACACCGTGTCGCACGACCTGCGCGCACCGCTGCGCGTGGTCGAAGGCTTCACCAAGATCGTCAAGGAAGACTACGGCCGAATGCTCGACCGCATCGGCAACGACCATCTCGACCGTGTGCTCAGCGCGGCCGTGCGCATGAACAACATGATCGATTCCTTGCTGGCCTTGTCGCGGCTGTCAGCGCAACCGCTGGCACGCCAGCCGGTGAACTTGTCGCACCTGGTCACCTACATCGTCGACGACCTGCGCCGTCAGTCGCCCGAACGTGACGTGAAGGTCCAGATCGAACCCGGGCTGCAGGCCCATGGCGATGCGACGCTGCTGCGCGTGGCGCTGGAAAACCTGCTCGGCAACGCGTGGAAGTACACCGGCAAATCGGCAACGCCCTGCATCTGGTTCGAAAGCAGCGAGCACGAAGGACGGCCGTCCTTCACCGTGCGCGACAACGGCGCCGGTTTCGACATGCGCTTTGCCGATCGCCTGTTCGGCGTGTTCCAGCGCCTGCACAGCGCCAGCGACTTTCAAGGCACCGGTGTCGGCCTGGCATCGGTTCGGCGCATCGTGCGCCGGCATGGTGGGGACATCTGGGCCGAAGGCGAGATCGACCACGGCGCGCGCTTCCAGTTCTGGCTGCCGCAGGACGGGCCGACCGTCACCCACTGACCGGCCGGCGCCGGCCGGTTCAGGGATGGGCCGGCAGCGACAGCAACTCGAGCGCGGCCAGCAAACGCTCGGCCTGCACCGGCAAGCTGTTGTTTTCCGCCGCGGCCAGGCGCTGCAAGCGGTCGAGCGCGGCGCTGCGTGACAGTGAATAACGGTGCATCAGCACGCCCACGGCCACCGGCACCGGGTTCGCGAGCGACTCTTCGGCCAGCGTGCCGCCCGGACGCAGCGGCAGCGCCTCGGACGGGCGCTGGCGCAGTTGCGCAAAAGCCGCCTCGACGGCGGGCACGATCTGGCGAATGTCCAAGGGCTTGACCAGGTAGGCCACCGCACCCAGCGCCTTGACCTGAGCCACCGTCTCATCGTCCGAGAAGGCCGACAAGAACATGAAGGGCATCTGGCAGTAGTCGCGCAGATAGGCGGCCACATCGAAGCCGCTCTTGCCTTCCATGCGAATGTCCAGCAAGGCCAGATCGGGATGGTGCTCGCGCGCCAGCAGGATGGCGTCGTCGCCATTGTCGGCATCGACGATCTCGTAGCCGGCCTGCGCCAGTCCATGGGTCAGCGTCGCCAGGACCAGCCTGTCGTCGTCAACCACCAAAATCTTGCCCTTGTACGTCACGATGTGCCTTCTGACCCATGCGCCCCGACCCGTGTGGTGGGGATCGACCTGGGCCGATTGTGGCCGATGCGCCCGCAGGCCCCCAAACGGGCCGGTCCGAAGGGGGCGGCCGCCCCCCAATCAAACAGGGTCCAGCCGCGTCACACCCGGCGCAACGATGGCGATGGTGGCGACCACCTCTGCGCCCCGCTGTTCGACCGTCAGGTTCGCGCTGCGCCGCGGCAGCAAGGCCCGCACCAGGCCAAGGCCTGAAACACCCCCCGGAAAGCGCGCCAGGCTGAAGCCTGCCGGCAAACTGCCTCGGTTGGCGATGGCAATCTGCACGCCGCTCGAGCCGCAGATCATCCGGCAATCGACCGCCGAGGCATCGTCCGGCTGCGTCACGCCATGCTTGATGGCGTTGGTCAGCAGTTCGTTCACCGTGAGCGCAATCGGGATCGATTCGGCCTCCGGCAGCGACCACACGTGGGGCTCGGGGCCTTCCACCGTGAACGCAATGGCGCAGCCGAAGGTGCGTTGCACGGAACCGGTGATCGCTTCCAGCACCTTGCGCACACGCAGCGGCCCGCTGACGCCGACCTGCAGCCCGTAGACCTGCGCGATGGCTTGCACCTGGCCGACCACCTCGGCCATGGCGGACGCCATTTCCGGCTTGCGCGCGCCGATCTGCTGCAACAAGCCGGCCACGCCTTGCAGGTTGTTCTTGATGCGGTGATGGACTTCCTTGACCAGCATCTCGCGCTGCGCGATGGCCGCTTCGAAGCGGGCCTCCTGGGCCGCGCGCTGTTCGGTCACGTCGGTGGCGACCAGCAGCAGTTGGTCGGGCGGCTGCCCAGGCGTGGCCAGCGGCAGGTAGCGTGCATCCCAGATGCGCATTTCGCCGTAGGTGCGCACGCGGTACTCGCGCTGGGTCACGTGACCTGCGGCCAGAGCTTCCTCGCCGTCGCGCCGCCGCGCCGCCGCCACCGGCGGCGAGAAGATCTCCTCCGGACTGCGGCCGATGAGCTGGTCCGGCGTGCTTTCGACGCTTTGCGCTGCCACTTCATTGACCTGCAGGATGCGCAGGCTGTCGGCATCGCACAGCGTGATGGCCAGCGGCGCCGCTTCAATGATGCGTTGCAACGACGACTGGACTTCGGCCGTGCGTTCTTCGGCAAGGCGCCGCCGCTCGATGTCGAGCAAGGCATACGTCAACTGCCGGCCGGTCGATTCGCGCCCGGTGGCCACGGCGTTGCCGACCACCCAGAACTCGCGTCCGTCGCGCGCCTGAACACGGCATTCGAAGGTCTCGGCCTGGCCTTCGATCAGATCCTCCAGGTAATGGGTCTGGCGGAACGGATGCGCCGGGTCGGGCGGGGCCACGGTGCTGATTGGCTGGTCGATGAAGTCGGCCAGATCGCCGGCAAACATGCGCCGCGCCGACCGGTTCATCCATTCGATGCCCGACGGTCCCACCGTCACGATGCCCACCAGCACCGAGTCCAGGATGGCGCGCGTGCGCTCGGCCTGCAGACCCACAGCCTGCTCGGCGCGGTGGCGATCGTCGACGTTGACGTACGAGGCGATGATGCCCTTCTCGGGCTCGTTTTCTTTCACCGCACGCGCGCTCACCTGCACCCAGATCAGCGACCCGTCGCGCTGGCGCAGCTGCCATTCGCCATCCCAGTGTCCGCGCTGCCGCATGCCGATGTGGTTGGCGCGTTGCACGCGGTAGAACTCGTCTTCGTCGGCGAACAGCTCGGCCAGCGGCAGGCCGGTGAGTCCGTCCGGGGCGTACCCGGTCAGGCGACTCATCGCCTCGTTGGCGCGTTGAACCCGATCGTCCAGCAAGAAGGCGATGCCCACGCCCGACAGGCTGAACATCAGCTCGCGGTCGCGCACCAGCGCTTCAAGTTCGAGCTGCTGCGCTTTCAGCCGCGTGATGTCGGACAGCACCGCGATCGTCTCGTGCAGACCTTGCGCCACCCCGGCGCTGCGCACGGAAAGCGAGCACCAATGCCGCGCCTGGTTCGGCGCATCGATGGCGATCACGTTCTCGTAGGCGTCGCCGGCGGCGAGTGCATCTTCGATCTCGGCCACCAGCGTCTGGACCTCGGACTGGCCGTCCAGCAACTGCTGCAGGCTGCAACCCGCCATGGCACCCGTGGTGAAGCCGAGCAAGCTCTCGAATCGGCTGTTGCAACGCACCAGCATGCCGTCCCGCAGGTAAGCGATGCCCGTGCTCGTGCTTTCCAGAATGGTGGTCATCTCGCGCAGCAGCAGTTCGCTGCGCTGCTGCGAGGCATGCTGCTCGGTGATGTCGAGCGTCACGACCGACGTGGTGCGCTTGCCCGACGCCAGCGTCGCCGGCTCGACCCGCGTCAGCAGCCAGCGTGGTCCCAGCTCGGGATGCCGAATCGCGTAACGCACCTCGACCCGTTCGAAATGGCGCAACGCGTACTGCAGCCGTTCGTACTCGGGAAGCGACTCGGGCAACACCACGTCGCGGCGAATCGATTGGAACGCGGCCGATGTCGCCGGCTCGCTGCCCTGCTGCCCCGGCAAGGCGCTGCTGTGCTGCATCCAGCCGGAAGATTCCTGGAACGTCGCGAGCCCCACGCCCGCCGTGTCCATCAGCGCACCAATTTGCATCTGGGCCAGGTCACGCTCTTCTTCGACGCTGCGGTCCTGCACCACGGCCATGTAGCGCAGCTGGCCGCTGGCCGCGCGGTAGCA
>DASQOS010000558.1:0-3363 GCA_035644375.1 Rhizobacter sp. | reverse complement strand
GTCACGCGTTGCAGCAGCTCCGTCCAGTCGTTCCAGGTGTGCAGGCCGGCGTACTGGTCTTCCCCGATGATGAGAAACCACTCGGCGCCAGGGTGGGCAGCTTGCAGTTGGCGCACGGTGTCGAGCGTGTAGCTGGGGCCGCTGCGCTCCAGTTCGCACCGGTCCAGCATGAACTTCGGCTCGCCTGCGATCGCCAGGCGAACCATCGCCTCCCGGTGAACGGCCGGCGTCATGGCCCGCTCTTTCTGCCACGGGTTGCCCGCCGGCACCCAGCGAACCTGGTCCAGCGCAAGCTGCGTCAAGGCCACTTGTGCCAGCGCCACATGGGCAATGTGCACAGGATCGAAACTGCCGCCAAACAAGCCGATGCGCTTCAAACGGCCGACCCTTGAAGCCAATCGCGCGGTCGCAGGAAATCGCTGTACAGGCGCGCTTCGGGCGTACCGGCTGCAGGCGACCAGTTGTAGCGCCATTTCACGATCGGCGGCATCGACATCAATATCGATTCGGTTCGTCCACCCGACTGCAGGCCAAACAGCGTGCCGCGGTCGAACACCAGGTTGAACTCGACGTAGCGACCGCGGCGATAGGCCTGGAAATCGCGTTCGCGTTCACCATAAACCGTGTCCTTGCGGCGCTGGACGATGGGCACATAGGCCTTCAAGAACGCATCCCCCACGGCACTCGTCATCTCCAGGCCGGCGTCGAAACTGTCTTCTGAAAAATCGTCGAAGAACACGCCGCCGATGCCGCGCGGCTCGTTGCGGTGCTTCAAGAAGAAGTATTCGTCGCACCATTGCTTGAAGCGCGGGTACTTGTCGGTGCCGAAAGGCGCCAGCGCATCGGCGTTGATCTGGTGAAAGTGCACTGCGTCTTCTTCAAATCCGTAATACGGCGTCAAGTCCATGCCACCGCCGAACCAGACCACCGGGTCTTTGCCGCGAGGCAACGCCGCCAACATGCGCACGTTCAGATGCACGGTCGGCACGTAAGGGTTGCGCGGGTGGAACACCAGCGACACCCCCAAGGCCTCGAACGGCGAGCCCGCCAGTTCAGGCCGGTGCTGCGTGGCCGACGGCGGCAACACCCGGCCCTTGACGTGCGAGAAGTTGCAGCCGCCGCGCTCGAGCAGGGCAGCGTCTTCGATCAATCGCGACAGGCCCTCGCCTTCGAGCCGGCCACCGGGCTCGCGCGACCATGCGTCGGTGACGAAGGGTTCGCCGCCCTCTTCTTCCATCGCCGCGACGATGCGCTCCTGCAAACCCAGCAGATAAGTGCGAACGTGTTGGGTGTTCATCAGGTCAGCGTGGTGTCAGCGCTTGATCGCACGAAAACCGATGTCGTGCCGGTACTGCATGCCGTCGAAACGAATGCCTTGCATCACCTGGTAGGCACGCTGCTGCGCGACCTTCACCGAATCTCCGAGCGCGGTGACGCACAACACACGCCCTCCGCTCGTCACCAGTTCTCCACTCTTGCTGAGCTTGGTGGTGCCGGCGTGAAACACCATGGCATCGGGCTCCTCGGCCGGCAGCCCGCTGATGACGTCGGCCTTGCGCGGATTGAGCGGATAGCCGGCCGCGGCCATCACGACGCCGAGCGCCACGCGGCGATCCCACTGCAAAGAGACCTGGTCCAGTGTGCCGTTGGTCGCCGCCATGAAAACCTCGACCAGGTCGCTCTTGAGCCGCATCATGATCGGCTGCGTCTCCGGATCGCCCATGCGGGTGTTGAATTCGAGCGTCTTGGGCACACCGTGCTCGTCGATCATCAGCCCGGCATACAGGAAGCCAGTGAACGGAATGCCGTCGGCCGCCATGCCGGCGATGGTCGGCAGGATGATCTCGTGCATCGCCTTGGCATGCACGTTCGGCGTGACCACTGGCGCCGGTGAATAGGCGCCCATGCCGCCGGTATTGGGGCCCAGGTCGCCGTCCTGCAGACGCTTGTGGTCCTGGCTGGTGGCCAGCGGCAGCACGTTCTTGCCGTCGCACAGCACGATGAAGCTGGCTTCTTCGCCGCGCAAGAATTCCTCGATCACCACCCGCGCGCCACCGGCGTTGTGTTGCACGCCGAGCTTGTTGTCGCCGCTGTCGCCGCTCAGCATCCAGTCGATGGCCTCGTGGGCTTCGGCCAGGCTCACCGCCACGACCACGCCTTTGCCGGCGGCCAGGCCGTCGGCCTTGACGACGATCGGCGCACCCATCTTGTCGACGTAGGCGTGGGCTGCCTTGGCGCTGGTGAAGGTGTCGTATTCCGCGGTCGGAATGGCATGCCGCTTCATGAAGGCCTTGGAGAAAGCCTTGGAGCTTTCCAGCTGTGCCGCGGCTTTCGTCGGCCCGAAGATGCGCAGACCACGTGAGCGAAATTCATCCACCACGCCGGCGGCCAAAGACGCTTCGGGACCGACCACCGTCAGCGCGATTTTTTCTTTCTGGGCGAAATCGACCAGCGCCTTCACGTCGGTGAGGGCCACGTTGGTCAAGTAAGGATGTATGGCCGTTCCGCCATTGCCTGGCGCCACGAGCACGCTCTGCACCTTGGGCGATTGCGCCAGCTTCCAGGCCATCGCGTGCTCGCGCCCCCCCGACCCGATGACAAGAATTTTCATTCGCCGATCACCGCGTTATGAAACACATCCTGCACATCGTCCAGGTCCTCGATCACGTCCAGCAGCTTCTGCATGCGCTGTGCGTCTTCGCCGCTCAGCTCGACCGTGTTTTCGGCACGCATCGTCACCTCGGCGGCCGCTGGTTTCAGGCCGGCGGCCTCCAGTGCGGTCTTGACCGCCTCGAAGTCGTGCGGCGAGCTCAGCACCTCGATCGAGCCGTCTTCATGGGGCACCACGTCATCGGCGCCGGCTTCGAGCGCCACTTCCATCACCCGGTCCTCATTCGTCCCCGGCGCGAACACCAATTGTCCGCAGTGCTTGAACTGGAACGCCACCGAGCCTTCGGTGCCCAGGTTGCCGCCGTGCTTGCTGAACGCATGGCGCATCTCGGCCACGGTGCGCACGCGGTTGTCAGTCATGCAGTCGACGATCACCGCCGCGCCGCCAATGCCATAGCCCTCGTAACGAATCTCTTCGTAGTGCACGCCTTCGAGGTTGCCGGTGGCCTTGTCGATGTTCTTCTTGATCGTGTCGGCCGGCAGGTTCACGGCCTTGGCCTTTTCCACCGCCAGGCGCAGGCGCGGGTTTTCTTTCAGGTCGCCACCACCCTGGCGCGCCGCGACCGTGATTTCACGGATCACGCGTGTCCACACCTTGCCGCGCTTTTCGTCTTGACGACCTTTGCGGTGCTGGATGTTGGCCCACTTGGAATGTCCCGCCATGAAACGAAGCTCCGTCTTCTTTCCAGCGAC
>DASQOS010000557.1:0-4075 GCA_035644375.1 Rhizobacter sp. | reverse complement strand
GTGCGCAAGGCGTTTTCGCGCGGCCGTGACACGCGCCCGCCGCGACTCGACTTCGCGGAAACTCGTCCGCTGGTGTTTCGCAGCGAAGCCTTTGCCGAAGACCTGCTCCTGAGCCCCGGCGTGGCCTGAAGCGCAGCGCCGCTCCCCGACCCACCCGCCATCGGGAAGATGCTCCCGGACGGCAGGCGCGGCGCGGACCGATATGATCCTGCCGCAACAACACATCCCAGGAACAGCAGGCCATGACCGACGGGCAGACCCCCGCGAGTGCAAGCATCCTCGTGGTGGACGATGAACCCGAGTTGCGCTCGCTGTTGAGCGAATATTTCGAGCGCCACGGCTTCACCGTGCACACGGCAGAAGACGCCGCGGTGGCACGCCAATGGTTGGCGCAGTCGCCTCCGGACCTGGCGATCCTGGACGTCAACATGCCGGGCGAAAGCGGCTTGTCGCTGGCGCGCTGGCTGCGTGAGACGCACCCCGAGGTCAGCCTGGTCATGCTGACCACGGCCGGTGAAACCGGCGACCGCGTGCTCGGCCTGGAGCTGGGTGCCGACGACTACGTGCCCAAGCCGTTCGACATGCGCGAGCTGCTGGCGCGCGTGCACTCGGTCTTGCGCCGTTCGATGGCGCGCACCCCGGTGGTGGTCGAAGCACCGCCGGCGGCGGCCGTGCTTGCACAGCGCGTGCAGTTCGGTCCTTGCCAACTCGATCTGGAAGAGCGCCGGCTGTGGGCCGCGGATGGCAGCGAGATCGAGATCAGCGCGGCCGAATACGACCTGCTCGCGCTGTTTGCACGCCATCCGAATCGGCCGCTCAACCGCGACCAGATCATGGAACAGGCGCACAACCGCGGCTGGGACGTGTTCGACCGCTCCATCGACCTGCGTGTCATGCGGCTGCGCCGCAAGATCGAAACCAACCCCGACAAGCCCGAGGTGCTGAAGACCGTGCGCAACGTCGGCTACATGTTCGTCTCGAACGCCATGTCATGAGCCCGCCGGGCCGTCCCAAGGGCGAATACCGGAATGCGCTGAAGGCGGCCATCGTCGACCGGGCTCTCGCGGCATTGATTTCCACGGACTTGCACGGCTGCATCGTCGAATTCAACCCGGCTGCCGAAACCATGTTCGGACGCCGCCGCAGCGAGGTGCTGGGCCTGAACGTCAACGCAGTGATCATGCCCGCGCGCTACCAGGCCGCGCACGATGCCGGCATGAGCCGACTGAGGCACGGCGAAGAGCCGCGCCTGATGGGCAGGCGCATGGAGCTGCATGCGCTGCGCGCCGACGGCAGCGAGTTTCCGGTGGAGATGGTGCTGTGGCGCACGGATGTGGCCGATACGGTGTTCTACACCGCCTCGGTGGTGGACGTGACCGAGCGCATGAACGCCACGCAGCAGATCGAGCGCCAGCGCGACGCCTTGCGCCAGAGCGAAAAACTCACCGCGATGGGCAGCCTGCTGGCCGGCGTGGCACACGAGTTGAACAACCCGCTGGCCATCGTGATGGGCCGCGCCAGCCTGTTGCAGGAGAAGTGCAACGACGCCGAACTGAAGGGCGATGTGCAAAGCATCCGGCAGGCGGCCGAGCGCTGCGGGCGCATTGTGCGGACCTTCCTGAACATGGCGCGCAGCAAGCCGCCGGCGCGCGTCAGCGTGTCGTTCAACGACCTGGTGCGTGCGGCCGTCGAAATGCTCAGCTACAGCTACCGCAGCCACGGCATTGCGATGGAGCTCGACCTGGCCGATGAACTGCCGACCGTCAACGCCGATGGCGACCAGATCGGGCAAATCGTGCTCAACCTGCTGGTGAACGCGCAGCAGGCACTCGCCGGTGCGCCGGGCGAGCACCATGTGCGCGTTCAAACCGGCGTCGAGATGCGGCGCGAGAACCGCGAGCCGCGTGTGTGGCTGCGCGTGGCCGACAACGGCCCTGGAGCCAGCGCGGCAGTGCGCGAGCGCATCTTCGAGCCTTTCTTCACGACCAAGCCGGAAGGCATGGGCACCGGGCTGGGCTTGTCGGTGTCGCGGTCGTTGGCACGCGAACATGGCGGCGACCTGACGCTCGAAGCCGGCAGCGTGTTGGGGGGCGCCAGTTTTCGCTTGAACCTGCCGATCAGCGGCGAGGCGCCGCCCGGGACGGTGCCGGCCGCACTGTCGCACCCGGACTCGGCGGTGGCCTCGCGCGTGCTGGTGGTCGACGATGAACAGGAAATCGCCGTGCTGATGCGCGACATGCTGGAGAGCGCTGGTTACGAAGTCGCTGTGGCCGAATCGGGCGCGGTGGCCTTGGCGCTGCTGGAAATGGCACGCTTCGATGTGATCGTGTCCGATCTGCGCATGCCCGACATGGACGGCTCGACCCTGTGGCGCGCGGTGGTGAAGCAGCACCCGCAACTCGCACAACGCATGCTGTTCGTCACCGGCGACACCTTGTCCCTGGGGGCCCGCGATTTCCTGAAGGAAGCGCAATGCGCGGGGCTGGACAAGCCGTTCTCGAAAGCCGATCTGCTGACCAGCGTGGCGCGGCTGCTGGACTGAGAGGCCGAGAGTTTTTCGATCTGCCCGCTCACCACGCCAGAAGGCGCCCGCTCGTCGTTGCCAATGCTCGCCATAGCCTGAGCTATGGCTGCGCTTTGCGCCTAGATCGGATACCTTCTGGCGCGCTGCTCAGACACGCTCGAAATACCCTCAGCCTCTGAGCCGCCGCGCTCACTTCAGCGGCTGGGTCTGCTGCTGGGCTCGAGTGGTTACCACGGCCCGCACCCGCCGGTCGGCGACCCGCCGCACCACTGTCACATCCAGGTGCTGTCGCTCGACACCGAGCTCGACGTGCCACCTGGTGCCGACCGCGACCAGGGGCTCGCAGCGTAAGCGTCTGGCGAACCCATCTTGAGATTTGAGTCTGCAGCGACAACGATCACGTCCACGAAGCAAATAGCTGGGCACGATGGAACTCGAACGGAGTCGTAAGCGCAGGCGGTACAGCTCGGAGCTCAAGGCGGAGATCCTGGCCGAGTGCGACGCACCCGGCGCGTCAGTGGCGAAAGTAGCGATGTCGCACGGCATCAACGCAAACATCTTGCATGGATGGCGCAAGCTGTCCCGCCAAGGCGGAGCTGCGATAGGCGTTGTGCAGCGAGACTTCGTGCCGGTGGCCATTGCGCCGGCGCCCGAGGTCCAGGCCCGTGATGAGCACATCGAAGTCGAACTTCGCCGCGGCGCGTTGACGATGAAGGTCACCTGGCCGATGAGCGCCGCCGCAGACCTGGCGGCTTGGACGCGTGAGCTGCTGCGGTGATCCGAGTCGACGCGGTGTGGCTGGGAGTCGAGCCAATGGACATGCGAGCCGGGACCGAAGCTGCATTGGCCCGGGTCGTACGCGTCTTCGGCGCGGCGCACCCGCATCACGCTTACCTCTTCGCCAACCGTCGAGCCAACCGCATGAAGGTCCTCGTGCACGACGGCATCGGCGTATGGCTCGCCGCGCGCCGCCTCAACCAGGGCAAGTTCGTGTGGCCCAAGGGCGCAGGCGCGACGCTGTCGCTGACGCACCCTCAACTCGAAGCGCTCGTGTTCGGCCTGCCGTGGCAGCGCATCGGCGAAGCCGGTGTCATCCGCGTTCTCTGAACCGGCTTGCACTAACTTGTGCTGAACTCGGTCTGCAATTGCTGATAGTGCCGATGTCGCCGGGCATGACATCGGGCACGATCACGTTCCGTGATCGACACGACGCAACTCCACCAGCTCGACGCGCCGCAACTGCGCGAGATGGTCCGTTCGCTGATGGGCACCGTCGTGGCCAAGGACCGCGAGATCGCGTTCAAGCAGGCCACGATCGACAAGATCACGCACGAGATGGCGGTGCTCAAGCGGCTGAAATTCGCCGCCAGGAGCGAAGCCTTCAACGCCGAGCAGAAGAGCCTGCTCGAAGAGACGATCGACGCCGACCTGGCAGCGCTGCAGGCCGAACTCGACAAGGTCCTGCCCCGCGCGAAGGACACAGCCGAGAAGAAGCAGCCCAAGCGTCAGGCACTGCCGGCGAACCTGCCGCGCCGCGAAGTCCACCACGAG
>DASQOS010000556.1:0-3200 GCA_035644375.1 Rhizobacter sp. | reverse complement strand
CGTCGTGCGCATCGAAGGCGAGCGCACCCAACTGCTGGCGGCCGGCCATGTCTGACCGCACCGTTGCCTTTCCCAGCGGCGCGTCCTTGCCGCAGGCCGCCGCGCCGGCTGCGGCATCGGCGCCGCGCTTTTATGTGACCGAAGCGCACCACCCCGAGAACAGCACGCTGCTCGGGTTTTGGCTCTACCTGATGAGCGACTGCCTGCTCTTCGCCTGCCTGTTCGCGGCCTACGGCGTGCTGGGCCGCAGCTACGCGGCCGGGCCCACCGGCGCCGACCTGTTCGAGCTGCCGCTGGTGGCGGTCAACACCTCGCTGCTGCTGCTGTCGTCGATCACCTACGGTTTTGCGATGCTGGAAATGCAGCGCCGGCGCGTGCGCGCCGTGCTGGTCTGGCTGGCGGTCGCCGGGCTGCTCGGCGCCGGCTTCATCGGCCTGGAGCTGAACGAGTTCGTGCACCTGATCCACGAAGGCGCCGGCCCGCAGCGCAGCGCCTTCCTGTCGTCGTTCTTCACGCTGGTCGGCACGCACGGCCTGCACGTCAGCTTCGGCATCGTCTGGATCGCCGTGCTGATGCTGCAGGTGGCGCACCAGGGCCTGATCGCCGAGAACCGGCGCCGGCTGCTGTGCCTGTCGATGTTCTGGCACTTCCTGGACGTGGTCTGGATCGGCGTGTTCACCTTCGTGTACCTGATGGGAGTGCTGAAATGAGCGGAAACGATCACACGCACGGCGACGCGCAGCACAGCGGGCACCACACGCTGGACGAGCTGAGCCTGGGCGGCGACGGGCATGGGCACCAGGACCATGGCCAGGCCAGCCACAGCAGCTTCAAGGGCTACATGACTGGCTTCGTGCTGGCGCTGGTCCTGACCGCCATCCCGTTCTACCTGGTGATGGGCAAGGTGTTCGACAAGCCGAGCACCACGGCCGTCGTGATCCTGGCGCTGGCCGCGGTGCAGATCGTCGTGCACATGATTTATTTCCTGCACATGAACACCCAGAGCGAAGGCGGCTGGACCTTGCTGGCGCTGCTGTTCACGCTGGTGCTCGTCGTCATCACGCTGAGCGGCTCGTTGTGGGTGATGTACCACCTCAACGAAAACATGATGCCGGCGATGCACGACATGCGCAACATGCCTTGAGCGCTTCGGCGCGCCACCCGACCCCGGCCGCGCGCCTGCTGGCGCTGGTGGCGGCGCTGCTGGCCTGCGGCCTGTTTTTTGCGTTCGGCAGCTGGCAGGTCCAGCGCCTGGGCTGGAAGCTGGCCCTGATCGAGCGCGTCGAGCAGCGCGTGCACGCGCCCGCGGTCGCCGCGCCCGGACCGGCGCAATGGCCGCGGCTGAATGCGGCGGACGACGAATACCGGCACGTGCAGGCCACGGGCACCTGGCGGCACGAGGCCGAGACCCTGGTGCAGGCCTCGACCGAACTCGGCGCCGGCTTCTGGGTGCTGACGCCGCTGCGGCGCGCCGACGGCAGCCTGGTGCTGGTCAACCGCGGCTTCGTGCCGCCGGCGCAGCGCGCGCCTGCGGACCACGCCGCCCTGGGCCAAGACGAGCGCGCCACGGTCAGCGGCCTGTTGCGCATCACCGAGCCCGGCGGCGGCTTCTTGCGGCGCAACGATGCCGCGGCCGAGCGCTGGTACTCGCGCGACGTGCCGGCGATCGCCGCGGCGCGTCACCTGCAAAACGTGGCGCCGTATTTCATCGACGCCGAGGCGCCGCCGCGCGGGGCAGCGGCTTCGGCAGCGAGCGCCTGGCCGGTCGGTGGCTTGACCGTCGTCTCGTTCCACAACAACCACCTGGTCTACGCGGTCACCTGGTATACGCTCGCGCTGATGGCGGGCTGGGCGGCCTGGCGGGTGTTCCGCGATGCGCCCTCGCGCCGCGCTGACGGGCTTCCCGGTGTCGACCGCAACTGAAATTTCCACCCAGCCAGCCCCTGCGAACCTCGACGCCGCCAGCGGGCTGAAGAACCGCAGCACGTCGCTCAAGACGCTGGAGTGGGAGCGCATCCACGAGACCCTGGCCGAGACCGGCTTCAACATCTCGGAGACCGCGCGGCGCCTCGGCATGCACCGGCGCACACCGGCGCGCAAGCTGGTGAAGCAGCAGGTGAAGTAGGGGTTCAGGACCGGGGTCACCGGTCGACGGAAAACCGGCTGTGCGGATCGCGCCGCATCAAAGACAATCGCCGGTTGGGGCACGTGCCGATCACCCGGCCTCCCTGTTGACCTCGGAGCCCAGGCACGCCTTGAAAACTCGTTCGCACCTCCGTCAATCCGCGATGGCCTGCGCGGCCTCCTTCTCGTTGCTCGGCCTGGCGCAGGCGCAGCCCGTCGCAGGCCCGCGCAGCGTGCCGATGGCGTTCACGACCGGGTTTGAAAGCCTCAAGCTCAACCAGGGCGAGCACCTGGGTCTGGTGGGCGGCAGCCTGCTGTTCGAAGCGGCGCCGGGCTGGTGGCTCGGGCCTGCGGTGTATGGCGCGGCCACCGGCCAGCGCGGCGGCTTCTTCGTCGGCGGCGGCGAGCTGCAAAAGCGCTGGCAGCTGCATCAGCGCCTGGTGGCCGTCACCGGGGTTTTTGCGGGCGGCGGCGGCGGCGGCGGCGCGGCGGTCGGCGGCGGCCTGATGCTGCGCCCCGCGCTGAGCCTGTTGTGGGACCTCGGCGGCTGGCAGACCGGCCCGTCGGTGTCGAGCATCTACTTTCCCGACGGCCACATCCACAGCACCCAGCTCGGCTGGATACTGGCGCTCAACGACCGTTTTGCCTACCAGGACTGGCGCCGCGCCGGCCAGCTGGCGTCGACCCATGAACGTTCCGGTGTCGGCTTCGACCGCATCGGCCTGACGCTGGGCCGCTATCGCGTGCGCGGCACGGCGCAAAACATCGACGCCGTCGGCGCGCGCGCCGACCAGTGGCTGACGCCGCGGTTCTTTTGGAGCGTGGAGGCGGCGGGTGCGGCGCATGGCGGCGCCGATGGTTATGCCGAAGTGCTGGGAGGCCTCGGCGCGGCCGCGCCCTTGACGCCCTTGGGCCTGCCCAGCCTCAGCCTGGGCGCACGCGTCTCGCTGGGCCTGGGCGGCGGCGGTGCGGTGCAGACCGGCGGCGGCAGCCTCGGCAAAGCGGCCGGCAGCCTGACCTGGAACCTGAGTCGAAACGCCTATGTGGGCCTTGAGACCGGCTACGCGAGCGCGCTG
>DASQOS010000555.1:0-2557 GCA_035644375.1 Rhizobacter sp. | reverse complement strand
GAAGAAGCTGAAAGGCTGATCCCGTTCGTGGCGGCGTACATCGACGATGTGAACTTGGCAGAACGCCGGATCAGCGTCGACTGGGGTCTGGACTACTGACGGACGCCGGCATGCGCTTCGACGTCATCACGCTGTTTCCTGAGCTGTTTTCTGCGCCGCTTTCCCTGGGTGTGACGCGGCGCGCCTTCGAAGGCGGCGCGGTCGACGTCAAGCTCTGGCCGCTGCGGGATTTCGCCGACGACCCGCACCGGCGTGTCGACGACCGCCCGTACGGCGGAGGGCCGGGCATGGTGATGCTGGTCGAGCCGCTGGAACGCGCGCTGCAAGCCATCCGTTCCTCGCGAGGCGACCGCGCGCCGGTGCTGCACTTCACGCCGACCGGACGCCGCATAGACCAGACCGTCGTGAACGAATTCGCAGCGGGAAGCGGTGCCATCTTGCTGTGCGGCCGCTACGAAGGCATTGACCAGCGTTTCATCGACCGACACGTGTCTGAGGAACTCAGCCTCGGCGATTTCGTGCTGTCGGGCGGTGAATTGCCTGCCTTGGCCTTGCTGGATGCCGTGGCGCGCCTGCAGCCCGGCGTGCTGGGCGACGCCCAGTCGCACCAGCAGGACAGCTTTTCAGACGGCCTGCTGGACTGCCCGCATTTCAGCCGGCCGGAGCTGCTGAGCACGGAGCAGGGCAGCACCCCGGTACCGGCTGTGTTGATGTCCGGCCACCATGCCGACATCGTGCGCTGGCGGCGCGAGCGGTCGCTCGAACTGACCGCACGGCGCCGGCCCGATCTGATTGAAGCTGCGCGGGCCAAGGGATCGCTGACGAAAGTCGATGAGCGCTTTCTGGCTGCTCTCGGGCTATAATCTCGGGCTTTTCGATCCTCTGCCACGTCCAAGGTCCTGACATGTGTCGGGCCACCAAGCGGTGCCTCAGGCACTGCGCCATTCAACATCGCGTCGGCACGATCACACGGAGAAAACCATGGACCTGATCCAAACCCTCGAGCATGAAGAAATTGCTCGCCTGAACAAGAAGATTCCCGATTTCGCGCCTGGCGACACGGTGATTGTCAGCGTCAACGTGGTCGAAGGCACGCGCAAGCGGCTGCAGGCCTACGAAGGTGTCGTGATTGCCAAGCGCAACCGCAGCCTGAACTCCAGCTTCATCGTGCGCAAGATCTCCAGCGGCGAAGGCGTCGAGCGCACGTTCCAGCTGTACAGCCCGCTGATCGCGTCGATCGAAGTCAAGCGCCGTGGCGATGTCCGTCGCGCCAAGCTGTACTACCTGCGTCAACGCTCGGGCAAGTCGGCACGTATCAAAGAAAAGCTGGCCTGACGCAGTCAGGGTCCGACCGAAGGTCGGATCTGCCGCGCAGCGGCAAGCCAGGTTTCGCACGAAGTGCAAAATTGGCCTGAGCTCAGTCAATGGGCATCTCGCAAGCCGCCTCGCAAGGCGGCTTTTTCGTTTCCAATGCAACCATGGCGTTCAGTTTCGATCCGCAGCAATTCAACAGCGCCGACGATCACTTGCCGGCAGTGGCGCTGGAGAATCTCAGCGCCGATTCGCTGCGCACGAGGTTCCAGGGCCCCCCTGCCTGGTCGCCCGAGATCGTGTTGGAACGTCCGCGCACTTCGAGAGCACCGGCCCACGCGTCGGTCTTGATTGCCCTGGTGCAGCGCGACGAACTGACGGTGTTGCTGACCCAGCGCACCGACCATCTGACCGACCATCCGGGACAAATCAGTTTTCCGGGTGGGCGGGCCGAGCCGGAAGACCTGGACGCCGTCGCCACCGCATTGCGTGAGGCTCAGGAAGAGATCGGGCTGTCGCGCGACTACCTCGACGTGCTGGGATCTTTGCCGACCTACACCACGGGCTCGGGCTTCGTGGTCACACCGGTGGTCGCATTGGTCCACCCTGGCTTTGCCATTCAGGCCGATCCGATCGAGGTGGCAGAAGTGTTCGAGGTGCCTTTGTCGTTCCTGATGAACCCTGCCAATCACCGCTGGCACGAAGTGGACATGGGCGGGTTCAAACGTGAGTTTTTGTCGATGCCGTGGACCGGCGTGGATGCAAGCGGAGAACCGCGCCGCTACGTGGTGTGGGGCGCAACGGCGGCCATGTTGCGCAACCTGTACCGATTCCTGGTGGCGTGAGGCGCATCGACTTGGCGCCGTTATCATCCTCCGCAAATGAGTTTTTTCGCCGTCCTGTTCGCCTTGCTGATCGAGCAACTGAAGCCGCTTCCCCGACGCAACGTCGTTCACGGTGCATTGACGAGCTGGATGCGCTGGACCGGCCGCAATTTCGATGCGGGTCGCGATCATCACGCCTGGGTCGTGTGGTGCATCACCACGCTGGTTCCAGCGTTGTCGGCGTTTGCTGTCTATGCAGCGATCGCGCATTTCAGCTTCTTGCTGGCGCTGGCATGGAATGTGGCGGTGTTGTACCTGACCTTGGGTTTTCGGCAATTCAGCCACTACTTCACCGACATCCGCGATGCGTTGGAGCGCGGCGACGAAGCCACGGCCCGTCGTCTGTTGGCCGAATGGCAACA
>DASQOS010000554.1:0-2186 GCA_035644375.1 Rhizobacter sp. | reverse complement strand
TGCCAGTTTGCAATCCAGTGCTTCCCGCGCTGGGTATCAAGCTTCACAGCGAACCCGACTACGTAGGCAGCGGTACGCATCCACTGAGCTTCACCAGACTGTATCGATCGCGGTGGCCGACCGGAGTCAATGACGCCGGTCGCTACTGGAGCCACAACTGGGCCTCCGAGATCGTCGCGGTGATAGGTGCGCCGCTGCGCACGATGCGCCTGATGCGCGGCGACGGTTCGGTGCGCAGCTTTACCCAAGCGGCGCAAGTCGCGGGGCAGGCGCCGCCCCCTTGGCAGCCTGACCCAGGCTATCGCGATCAATTGACGGAATCGCTAGACGCCAACGGCCAGACCACCGGCTGGAGCCTGCGCGCGTTCTCCGACGATAGCGTCGAGACGTACAGCGCCACCGGCAAACTGCTCAGCATTCAGCAGCGCAACGGCTGGACCGCCACGTTGATCTATGGCAATGCTGCGGCGCCGGGCCAGCTCACGGCGATCACCAATCAGTTCGGCCGTCAGATCAGGCGATGCCCCAAGTCTTGTTGAACGCGGGCGGATGACGGCTCCTTGTTCGTGATGCTACGCGGCCTTTCGTTGAGCGGTGGTAGAGGCATCGGCCGAGGCATTCAATACAGCCAACAGGTCCTTCATTTCGCGGTGTCCGCGCAGCTTGCGGAAGCGCCCTTTGGAGTCGCTCAGTGCGGCAGCCGCCCAGCGCAGCGTCATCTGTCCGTCCTTCCATCGTTTGACGTTGCGCGTGAAGTGCGCGATCAACCCGTTCAGGTTCTCGATCGGGTTGGTCGTTCGCAGCGTGCGGTACAGCGCGCCGGTGATCCCCACCTTCTGCACCGTCAACGTCTCTTCCAGACCCTCTCGCAGGCTGGCGGCCGCGCCGGGGTGCTTGGCCTGCAGCGACGTCGCCAGCCGCGCCAGCTGCTTCTTGGCCAGCTCAGCGTTGGTGCTGCCCCAGGCATCACGCATGGCACGGCCCACGCTGGCGTGCAGCTCCTTGGGCAGGTGCTCGATCACGTTGCGCCGCTTGTGCTCCTGGCACCGCTGCACCAGCGCCAGCTCGCCGAAGCAGTCCAGGATCGCGCGGCGCAAGGCCTTGCCGCCGTCGATCACCCACAGCCTCTTGCGATCGGCATCGAGCCCTCGCTCGACCAGGTCGCTCAGCAGCGAGCGCACCACCCGCGTGCTCTCCGTGGAGCCCTCCCGCAGCCCCAGGATGTGCTTGTTCCCCTGGGCATCGATGCCCAGGGCCACCAGGATCACGCGGTCACGGAAGTGGATGCCGTCGATCATCACCACCGGCAGGTCCAGCTCCTTGATCGAGCTCGACAACCACTCGTGCAGCTGCTTCTCGCTCAGCGCGACCCAGCGCCGCGACACCGAGCTCTTGGACACCGACAGCGCCTCCTGCGGCTCGGGCAGCGGGTCCAGGGTGCCGGCGTATCGGCGCGTGGACACGCCCGCGGCCATCGATGCCATCGTGGCCATGTCCAACGGGTCCGTGTGCGACGCCCAGGCGAACGTGGGCAGTTCCAACTCGCCACGGCGCAGGCTGCGTGCCCGTGGCTTGTTGATGGCAATGCGCTGGCCACCCAGCACGACGCTGGATCGCGTCGTGCCGCCACGCACTGCCTTGCGGGCCTCGTTGGGGACGTTCACGGGGCCGCACAGCGCTTCTCTGTCGGCTTCCATCATGGCGGCCAGCACTTGCTTGCCGGCGTTCACGCACAGGCCGTAGAACGCGTCCTTCACGTCAAGAAGGACGTTCTGGACATTGAGCGACAGCTGCACTTCGGCAGCGCGTACCACCCGCAGCGCGGGCTTCGTGAGAGACTTCATTTCGGTGGTTCCTTTCTTTGCTTGCGAGGCACCCGCATGTTCACATGCGGGCGAAAGGAACCGCCACCCTCAACTCATCAGTTCAACAGTTTCTGGGACATCGCCCGATGAGTACAGCGAAGACATTACGCGGCAAGAGGCTTGAAATGGGCCTCTCGGATGTTGAAGTGGCAGAGCGTTTGGGGCTAACAGTATTTGAGCTCGGCGACATTGAACAACATGATGATGAACTTGAGACCGCAGTATCCCTTCGAACTGCTCGTCGGCTATGCAGCTTGCTGAAGTTGCCGCTTGAGAAGGTGTTGGGAATTCCGAGCACACAGACACTCCCTCTCACTTTAG
>DASQOS010000553.1:0-3458 GCA_035644375.1 Rhizobacter sp. | reverse complement strand
TCGCGCGCCGCGCCCGCGTCGGCGCCCAGCATGCCTTGCAGCTTGTCCACCATCGGCTGCAGGTGGCGCGACAGCACACCGTCGTCGTCCAGCCCGGCCATCAGCTGGTGCATGGTCAACAGCGCGTGGATCTCTTTCTCGCTGAACCACAGGCCGGGCAACTCATGCCGCGCCGGCGTGGCGCCGCCTGGAGTCAACTCGAACCGGTAGCCGTTGTCCATGCGGTCGTAGACGATGGGTGCGCTGAGCCGGTCTCGCAGGTACTGCAGGTCTCGCTTGAGCGTGGCCGGCGACACCGCCAGCTCGTCGCGCAACGCGCCAAAGCCCACGCAGCCGCGGCTGCGCAGCAGCAGTTCGATCTTGTAGAAGCGTTCGGTGCGGTCCACGTCGTTCCCGTTTTTGCCGCCCTGGTTTGCCGGCCCTATCAGCCCTGTGGCTCACCAGATGAGCCACACGCGCAGCATAACTTGCTGTCGCACCGTGCGATAGCAGTCGGTGGCTCACGTCATGAGCCAGTGTCCCGCAACACTGCCTGATCGCTGCAACGGTTGCAGTGAACTGAACAGGACACCACGATGAGCATCGAACTCCAGCTTTCTTCCCCTTTGCCGGCGACCGGCTTGACCGTGCACGAACAGATCGGCTTCGAGCTCGGCTGGGACTACGCGCACTACCGCGTCACGCCGCCCGCGCCATATGCCCACGAGCCTTCGTTCGTGCTGCAAGGGCTGCTGGCCGGCCAGGCCGCGTTCGGCCTGCGCACGCTGGAGCCGACACGCCATGTGCGCAAGTGGCTGCAGCTGCGCCTGCACGCCTGGCTGCGCGGGCGCAGCGTCGAGCTGGTCCAGCTGACGCCCAACTACCTGCAGCAGATCGATGTGAGCCACTGCCCGGTGACACGCATGGCCCTGAGCAGCGCCACGCTGGACGGCAGCGGCAGCGACGCCTCGGTCGACCGCGTGCGCAGCGATGCCGGCTACGCCGCCGGCAACCTCGCGGTCATGAGCACCAAGGCCAACCACGCCAAGGCGGCCCTGGGTTACCGGCAGGCCTGGCAACTGTCGCAGCAGCTCCAGGCCAGCGCGACCCACGCCAACGAAGGCGCCGCGGAACGCACCGGCATCCACGGTCTGACCGCGCCGCAGTGGGCGCGTGTCGCGGTGCTGTGCAGCTTTGTCGAGCCGCTGCCGCATGCCGAGGCCTGCACCATCCCGCTGCTGGTGCTGCCGCCAAACCGGCTGCGCCTGTTCAACCCGGCACAGGCACTGCAGGCCTGCATCAGCCAGCAGCTGATGGTGCCCGGCTGGAGCCACCGCATCGCCCGGCTTGAAGACTTGTTGCCCGGCAAGCTGGTCAAGCGCGCGTTCCAGACCTTCTTCCACGCGCTGCTGCCGCGTGTGCTGGAAGCCGGCAAGGGCGTGGCCGCGCACGAGCTGCGCTGGGCCATCGAAGACGCCTGGCGCAACCCGCTGGCGCAGCAGCGCTGGGCGATCTTCGCCGGCCAGCTGACGGCCGAACAATGCGAATCCATCGTCGTGCGGGCCGGCGCCAAGAAGCTCGGTGCCTTGCGCGTGTCGCTGATGGCCGATGCGCGGGCCACCGACGGCTGGAACCTCGACTCGCGCGGCTACGTGCCGCACACCGTGCTGACTGGAGTACCTTCGTGCCGCGCACTCCGGTATTCGCCCTTGGGACGGCCCGGCGGGCTCACTGGAGTACCTTCGTGCTGCGCACTCCGGTATTCGCCCTTGGGACGGCCCGGCGGGCTCATGCATCGCAGCCCGCCACGCCAGGCCGACCTGCCGCTGCACTGAAGCGGATCGGCGCGATCGGGCGCAGTTTCTGCAAGGCGCGCCGCCTGTCCGGCCGGCCCGCGAGCAACAAAGCATGAAAGCGGGCAAGATGGCCCGGGCCGCCCGCAGGCCAGCTCGAACCGCCCGCGTCGGCCAGGCGCGCGGTGTGCCAATGCCGGACCGGGTGCAAACTGCCGGCGGACACTGCGCTGTCAGCCGGCCTTCGGCAACCTCGTCCGCACGCCGCTATGCGCTGTTCTTAACCGGTTCCTTGCACATGCCATTTGCCCGACTGCGCCAACTCCCCTGCCTGCTGGCCGTTTGTTTCTCTGGTTTTCTCAGCGCCTGCGCCAACCTGCCGCCGCCGCCCACGCTGGCCGCCGCGGCACCGGCGCAATGGCAGGCGCCGCTGCCGCACAACGGCCAGCTCAGCGACCTGAACCGCTGGTGGCAGCAGTTCAACGACCCGCTGCTGAGCCAGCTGATCGGCAGCGCGCAAGACGTGAGCCCGTCGCTGGCCTCGGCGCGTGCACGCATCGAAGAGTCGCGGGCCACCCGCGCCCAGGCGGTCGGCGCGCTGCTGCCCAACCTGAACGCCAGCGCCAGCGCCCAGCGTGGCCGCCAAGACCCGAGCCTGCCGCTGGCCAGCACCTCCTCGGTCGGTCTGCAGGCCAGCTGGGAGATCGACCTGTTCGGCGGCAACCGCGCGGCGCGCGATGCGGCCCAGGCGCGGCTCGACGGCGCGCAAGCCAACTGGCATGGCGCACGCGTCTCGGTCGCTGCCGAAGTGGCGTCCACCTATTTGGCGCTGCGCGCCTGCGAAGCGCAGGTGCTGCAGACGCAGGCCGATACCGGCTCGCGCGCCGAGACCGCGCGCCTCACCGAACTCAGCGCCAAGGCCGGCTTCCAGTCGCCGGCCAACGCGGCGCTGTCGCGTGCCAGCGCCGCGCAAGGCAAGCTCCTGCTGACCAACCAGCGCGCGCAGTGCGACCTGCAGGTCAAGGCCCTGGTCGCGCTGACCGGGCAGGACGAAGCCGCGCTGCGCACGCAGCTGGCCAGCGCGCAGGCCACGCTGCCGCAGCCTGCCGACATCGGCGTTCAAAGCGTGCCGGCTGCGGTGCTCAACCAGCGGCCCGATTTGTACACCGCCGCGCTCGACGTGGTGGCCGCCAGCGGCGACGTGACGCAGGCCCAGGCGCTGCGCTATCCGCGCCTGACGCTGGCCGGCTCGATCGCGACAACGCGGGTCGAGTCCAGCCTGTTCACCGGCAACCTCACCACCTGGTCGGTCGGCCCGGTGCAGCTGACGCTGCCGTTGTTCGATGGTGGCGTACGCGCCGCCAACGTGCAGGCCGCACGTGCGCGTTACGACGAAGCCAGCGTGGTGTACCGCGGCAAGGTGCGCAGCGCGGTGCGCGAGGTCGAAGAAGCGCTGGTCCAGCTGCAAAGCACATCGGCACGCAACGACGATGCGCGCGTCGCCGTCGAAGGCTTCGAGAACTCGCTGCGCGCCACCGAGGCGCTCTACCAGGGCGGCCTGTCCAGCCTGTTCGACCTGGAAGCCGCGCGGCGCTCGGCGGTGCTGGCGCAAAGCGCGCTGATCGACCTGCAACGCGAACGCGTGGCGGCCTGGATTTCGCTGTACCGCGCGCTCGGCGGCGGCTG
>DASQOS010000552.1:0-2700 GCA_035644375.1 Rhizobacter sp. | reverse complement strand
GTCACGTCCGAACCGGGCAAAAGACGATCGAGAAACCGCAGCGCTATCAGCCACCACAGCGTCGCGTCGATGCAGCCCAGGTACCAGAAGTCGGCGTCCTTGCCGGCCGGGTCCACGTACTTCGGGATCTGTCCGTTCGGTGCCTGCAGCCTGGCGAGCGATTCGACACTGGCCACCGCGCCTTCTTCAAGCGCCTGCACGCCGCTGCCGCCCATCGCGAGCACGCAGATCGCAGCGTCGCGCCCGAAGATGCGCGTGTAGCTGCGCGCCTCGGCGGCCTCGGTCCGGCTTGCGGCCAGGATGCCTTGCGGCGTCAGGTTGTCGGTCAACAGACGCCACGATTCGGCGCTGGCGCGCGCCATCAGTTCAGCAGTCTGCGTCGTGTCTTGAGAATCGCTCATGCGGCGTGGGAAGCTTCAATCGACTTCAATCGACAAGGGGCACGTGGCATCGCACCCGACCCCGTACTGTGCCTGAGCCTCGCCGGTCGCCGACGCTTCCCTTCATCACGCCGCGCTGATGAACGCCGCCGCAGGAAAATGCGCAAAGGCGCGCGCCATCGCAATCGAACCGCGCTCGACCTGCACCGGTTCACCGGTCAGCACGTTGTGCAGCAAGCTGCCATCAGCCAGGCCCGTGGTGATGACCGCGGTGTCGCCCCAGACGCCGGAGCCGAGCGGCAGGATGTCCGGCACCTTCAGCAGCTGCGCGAACAGCCGGCCGGCCACGACCACCAGGGTTCGGCCGCCGCAGCGGCGCGCAAACGCCAACCCGTTCTCACGCCGGTCGCCTCGCAGCGCCAGCGCCTGGTAGCCGCCGTCGCGAAACAGCTCGGGCAACTCGCGGCGCAGCGCCAACAAGCGCCATGTCAGCCACAGCTTGGCGCGGCCATCGTGCGGGGCGCTCGCCAGCGCCTGGACCGCGTCAACCCGCGCCGGCCGTTCGGCCAGCGACGACAACTCGTCCAGGCAGCGCGCGCGCAGCTCGAAATCGACCGGCCGCCGGTTGTCCGGGTCGACCAGGCTCAGGTCCATCAGCTCGTTGCCCTGGTACACATCGGGCACGCCGGGCGACGTGAATTTGAGCAAGGCCATCGACAGGCTGTTGAGGGCGCCGAACCACGCGAACTCCGTGGCGCGCGCCTGCAGGTCGGTCAGCAGCGGGTTCGGCTGCAAGCGCGCCAGCACGCCGTGCACCAGCGCCTGCAGCGCGCCTTCGTAGGCGGCGTCGGGGCGGGCCCAGCTGGTGCGCAGCTTGGCCTCGCGCGCCGCCTTCAGCATGTAGGCTTCGATACGCTGCCGATAGGCCGGCAGCGATTCATCGCTCAGGCCGCCGGCGGGCAAGCTGCCGAGCAGCGTCTGGTACAGCAGGTACTCGTCGGCCGCGCTGGGTGCGCGCAGCCCGTCGACCTCGGTGTGCAGGCTGCGCGCCAAGCTGCTCCAGCGACGCAGCGACAGGCGCCACGCGGCCGGTGCTTCCGACAGCACGTTGAGGCGGTTGCGCACGTCTTCCGAGCGCTTGTTGTCGTGCGTCGACGTCGCCAGAATCGTGTGCGGCCAGCGCGCCGCGCGGTCGGCGCTGGCGCCGTGAAACGCACGCGGCGTGATGCCGAACACCGACGGGTCGCCGCCCACTTCGGTGAGCGACACCAGCCGGTGGTAGCGGTAGAACGCGGTGTCCTCCACGCCCTTGGCCGCCACCGGCGCGCAGAACTGCTGAAAGCGCATCGCGAATTGGCGCGCCGCCTCGACGCGTTCGGCCGACACGCCGGCGGCCTGGTTGCCCAGCAAGGTCTGGCGCACGAAATCGAAGATCGACGGGTCCGACAAGCTGCTGCGCCGGCGCGCCTGGGCCACCGCCCAGTCGATGAAACGCAGGTCTTGCGCCGACGCGTGGTCGACGATGTAGGTGCGGTACACCGGCATGCAGGCCGCCACCTCGGCCAGTGCGCTGCGCAGGCTGTTGAAGGTGTAGTCGCGCGTGCACCAGTGCGAGTGCGCGATGCGTCGCAACACCGTTGCGAGCACCGTCAGCTCCGAGGCCAGCGCGTTGCGCATGATGGCGCGCTTGCCCTGGTAGCACAGCTCGGCAAAAGACGCGGCCTCGCCGCTGAAGCCCTGCCACAGGCGGTCGAAGCGGCGTGCCGCCGAGGTGTCGACCAGCACGCCGTTGACGACCATCGCAAAGCGGTAGCCGGTGCTGCCATGCACCGCCCAGGTGTCGGGCACGTCTTCGTGCGGCGCAGCGATTTTCTCGGCCACCACGTACAGCGGCCGGTCGAGGCGGCCCTTGGCGTCGCGCGACAGTTCGATGCCGGTGCGCTGCGCAAAGCCCTGTTGCAGCCGCTCGAAATACTGCGCCGGGTCGTGCAAGCCATCCGGGTGGTCGATGCGCAGCCCCTGCACCTTGCCGGCCGCGGCCAGGGCTAGCGCCAAGGCATGCGTTGCCTCGAAGACTTCCGGCTCTTCCATGCGCAGCGCCGCAAGCGAGTTGATGTCGAAGAAGCGCCGGTAGTTGATCTCGTCGGCCGCGACCCGCCAGTACGCCAATCGGTAGGCCTGCGCCTCGTGCAGCGCGTGCAACTCGTCGCGCTGATCGGCAGCATTCAGGCTGGCCACCGCGGCGTCGACCGCTCCGGGCACCGTGCGCGACCAGGCCGCCAGGCGCCGCTTCAGCGGCTCTTTCTCGCGCACCCGTTCG
>DASQOS010000551.1:0-4615 GCA_035644375.1 Rhizobacter sp. | reverse complement strand
GCGCGCGCCGCGGCACGGATCGCGTCGGCCACCTCCTGGGCCAGCAGCGGTTCGTCGCCGTAGACCGTGTACAGCGGGCGCAGGCCTTTGCTCAGGTGGGATGCGAGTTGATCGGCGCGCAGTTGCATGGGATCGGGACGTGGCGGCTACAGCGATTGAATCGCGGCCAGACGACGCAGCACCTGAGCCGCGATGTCTGCATCCATGGCGCGGTACAAGAGTTCTTCTTCGCTTTCTTTGGCCAGTGCGTCGCGCTCGTTGTAGGTCATGTCGCGGGTCAGCACGATCTCGGTCGGTGCGATCAGTGGTTTGCCGCCCCGGGTGAACAGCTTGAAATTCAGGCGCTTGCTCAATTGCATTTCGCGCACCTGCCCGGCCGCGGTCGATGCCACCACGCCCTTGTCGCGCGAATCGTCGATCGCCTCGAGAATCACCTCGGCCTGCAACGGGGCGTCGACCACCCGCGTGGTGGTGCTGGCAGCGATGCTGCGGCGCAGCTCGTCGGCTTGCGGCGAGTGCTCGCGAAAGCCGCCCAGGTAAATCGTCTTGAAATGCAGTTCGGGCGCGCGGCGCAACTCGAAGCCGCAGCCCGTCAGCAGCGCCGCCAATCCAGCCAATCCAAAGAGTGCGGCGCGTCGCTGAAACGAATGGGGGATTGCCATCAGACGACGATGTTGATGAGGCGGCCAGGCACGATGATGATTTTCTTCGGCGATTTTCCGTCGCTGAACTTGGCGAAGTCCGGGTTGGCCAGCGCGGCCGCCTCGATGCTGCGCTTGTCGGCCGAGGCCGCCACCTGGATGGACCCGCGCAGCTTGCCGTTGACCTGCAGCATCAGTTCGATCTGCTCTTGCAGCAGCGCCGATTCATCGACCTCGGGCCAGGGCGCGTCGAGCAGATCGCCGTGCACCCGGGCGTAGCCGAGTTCGTTCCACAGGGTCCAGGTGATGTGCGGGCACGCCGGGTACAGCGCGCGCAGCAGGACGCCGAAGCCCTCACGCACGGCCGTGTTCGCCGAACCCTTGAAGCCTTCGAGCGCGTTCAGCAGCTTCATCGCGCCCGACACCACGGTGTTGTATTGCATGCGCTCGTAGTCGTAGCTGATCTGCCGCAGCAGGTGGTGCACTTCGCGCCGCAGCGCCTTGGCATCGTCGGACAGCAGGCCGATCACGTCGCTGCTGGCGCTGATGGCTTCGGCGTGCTTGGTGCCGAAGTTCCAGACGCGGCGCAGAAAGCGGTTGGCGCCTTCGACGCCGGCGTCGTTCCACTCCAGCGTCTGCTCCGGCGGCGACGCGAACATGACGAACAAACGGGCGGTGTCGGCGCCCGAGCGTTCGATCAACTCCTGCGGATCGACGCCGTTGTTCTTGGACTTGGACATGGTGGTCCAGCCCTCGTAGCTCACCGGCTGGCCGTCGGCCTTGGCCACCGCCGACAGCACGTGGGCATGTTCGTCGCGCTCGATCTGCAGCTCGCCGGCCCAGTAGTAGTCCTTGCCGCCCTGGCTGCCGGTGCGCGCAAAAGCCTCGTTCAGCACCATGCCTTGGGTCAGCAGCTTGGTGAAAGGCTCGTCGAACTTGAGCAGGTGCAGGTCGCGCATCACCTTGGTCCAGAAGCGCGCGTACAGCAGGTGAAGAATCGCGTGTTCGATGCCGCCGATGTACTGGTCTACCGGCATCCAGTACTGCGTGCCGGCACCGACCATGGCCTTGTCGTTGCTCGCATCGCAGTAGCGCATGAAGTACCACGCGCTGTCGACGAAGGTGTCCATCGTGTCGGTCTCGCGGCGCGCCGGCTTGCCGCACACCGGGCAGGCGACGTGGAGAAACGCCGCGTGTTTGTTCAACGGGTTGCCGCTGCCGTCCGGCACCACGTCCTCGGGCAGCACGACCGGCAGGTCTTTCTCGGGTACCGGCACGGCGCCATGGTCGTCGCAATGGATGATGGGAATCGGCGTGCCCCAGTAGCGCTGCCGGCTGATGCCCCAGTCGCGCAAGCGCCAGGTCGTCTTGCGTTCGCCCAGGCCCTTGTGCGCCAGCGCTTCGGCCACCGCGGCGACCGCGACCGAATGCGTCAGGCCGCTGAAGTTGTCGGAGTTGATGGTCACGCCGCGCTGCTTGTCGGCGTACCAGTCTTGCCAGTGGTCGTAGCTGAAGTGCTCGCCGTCGACGGTGATGACCTGCAGGATGTCGATGCCGTATTTCTTGGCGAACGCGAAGTCGCGTTCGTCGTGGGCCGGCACGCCCATCACCGCGCCGTCGCCATAACTCATCAGCACGTAGTTGCCGACCCACACGGCGATCTTCTCGTGTGTGATCGGGTGCGTGACGAACAGACCGGTCGGCACGCCCTTTTTTTCTTGCGTGGCGAGTTCGGCTTCGGTCGTGCCGCCGCTCTTGCTTTCTTCAATGAAGGCGGCCACCGCCGGGTTCAGCGAGGCGGCGTGCACGGCCAACGGATGCTCGGGCGCCACGGCGCAGAAGGTCACGCCCATCAGCGTGTCGGCGCGCGTGGTGAACACGTACAGCCTGCCGTCCTGGATCAGCCGGCCATCGACCCCGGCGATCTCGTGCGGGAAGGCGAAGCGCACGCCCTCGCTCTTGCCGATCCAGTTTTCCTGCATCAGCTTGACGCGTTCCGGCCAGCCGGGCAGTTTGCTGCTGACGTGGTCCAGCAGTTCGTCGGCGTACCGGGTGATGTTCAGGTAGTAGCCGGGGATCTCGCGCTTCTCGATCGGCGCCCCCGAGCGCCAGCCGCGGCCGTCGATCACCTGCTCGTTGGCGAGCACGGTCTGATCGACCGGGTCCCAGTTGACCACCTGCGTGCGGCGCTCGGCAATGCCGGCCTTGAGCATGCGCAGGAACAGCCATTGGTTCCAGCGGTAATAACCGGGCGAGCAGGTGGTGACCTCGCGGCTCCAGTCGATGGCCAGCCCCATCGCCTGCATTTGCTGCTTCATGTAGGCGATGTTGTCGTAGGTCCACTGGGCCGGCGGGACCTTGTTCTTGATCGCGGCGTTTTCGGCCGGCAGACCGAAGGCGTCCCAGCCCATCGGCATCAGCACGTTCATGCCCTTCATGCGCAGCTGGCGCGTCAGCATGTCGTTGATGGTGTAGTTGCGCACATGGCCCATGTGCAGCTTGCCGCTGGGATAAGGCAGCATCGAACAGGCATAGAACTTCGGCTTGCTCGCATCCGCGGTCACGCGGTAGGCGTCGGCGGCGCGCCAGGCGGCTTGGGCGGCACGCTCGATCTCGGTGGGCTTGAAGTCGGGGGTCATGGGGGGTGGGCGGCGCCGCGGGGGAGTGGCTTCGATTATAGGAATGGGGGATGTGGCAGACAGCGCAGCAGGGGCGGGCGTCGCGCCCGCATCACAGGCGGGAAATCCCTGGCAGCAACTGGAAGCTGCGGTCTTTCAGCGTTTCGACGAAAGCGCTGACATAAGGCCGTTGCGACAAGCCGGTTTTGGAGGCGGCATACAGCTTGGCGGTCAGTCCACGCTTGCCGATCGGCCGGGTGCTGATGTAGCCGCGCTCCACATACGGCTGCACGCTCCAGTTGGGCAGCACCGCGATGCCGCGCCGGCTGGCCACCAGCTGCAGGATGGCCACGGTGAGTTCGGAGGTGCGGCGCCGCGGGTTGATGCCCGCCGGGCCCAGCACCCGCATGATGTCGAGCAGCGCGTCGGGCACCGGGTAGGTGATCAGCGTCTCGTCGGCAAAGTCGCGCGGCGTCAGGTGCGCGCGCGCAGTGAGCCGGTGGTCGCTGGCCATCACCGCCAGCATCGGGTATTGAAACAACGGGCTGAACTCGACCTCGGCGCTGTCGTCGACCTCGGAGGTGATCGCGAGTTCGGCACGGTCGCTGACCACCAGGCCGACCGGGTCGGCATGGAAACCCGAGACGATGTCGAGTTCGACCTCGGGCCAGTGCGGGCGAAACGCGTCCATCGCCGGCATCAGCCAGTCGAAGCAGGTGTGGCATTCGACCGCGATGCGCAAATGGCCGGCGCTGCCGCCCGCCATGTTGGCCAGGTCGCGTTCGGCGGCCTGGACCGCGGCGGTCACCTGTTCGCCCAGCTGTGCCAGGCGCAGGCCGGCCGGCGTGAGCCGCACCGGTTGCGTGCGGCGCTCCAGCAAGGTCAGGCCATAGATGCCTTCGAGCAGCTTCAACTGGTGCGACAGCGCCGATTGGGTCAGGTGCAGACGCTCAGCCGCGGCGCTCAGGCTGCTGGCTTCCATCAGCACGGCCAGGGTGCGCAGGTGGCGCAGTTCCAGGGGTGTGGTCATGATGTATGAATTGTGTTCATCGAATTACTGAAATAGTTTCGCTTGAATCATAGGCCGGTTCTTCCTAGCATCGGCGCTCTTGCATCCATTCAGGCCTTTCATGAAGACACACACGCTCGGATTCCCCCGCATCGGCGCACAGCGCGAGCTGAAGTTTGCGCTGGAACGCCACTGGCGCGGCGAGTCGCAGCCCGATGTGCTGCCGCAGGTCGCGCAAGAGCTGCGCGCGCGCCATTGGCTGGCGCAGCGCCACGCCGGGCTGGATTTCGCCACCACCGGCGACTTCTCGCTCTACGACCTGATGCTCGACCACGCGCTGATGTTTG
>DASQOS010000550.1:0-2309 GCA_035644375.1 Rhizobacter sp. | reverse complement strand
ACCAAATTCGAGTCCGGCACCGGCTGGCCCAGCTTCTGGCAGCCTGCCGACCCGGCCCTGGTCGAGACCAAGACCGACCGCAGCTTCTTCATGACCCGCACCGAGGTGCATTGCGCGCGCTGCGCCAGCCATCTGGGCCATGTCTTCCCGGACGGCCCGAAGCCGACGGGCCAGCGCTTTTGCATCAACTCCGCCGCCCTGTGGTTCAAGCCGAGAAAACCGTGACCGGCCAGACTGCCCTCGTCACCGGCGGCGCCCAGCGCATCGGCCGGGCCATTGCGCTGGACCTGGCCCGTCACGGGTGGGCCGTCGCGGTGCATTACCGCCGCTCGCGCGCCGCAGCCGAAGCGGTGGTCGCCGAAATCCAAAAGCTCGGCGGTCGCGCTGCTGCGCTGGTTTGCGATCTGGCGCGTGAGGCCGATGTGGTGCGGTTGGTGCCGCGCGCCGTCGAGGCGCTGGGGCCGCTGACCTGCCTGGTCAACAACGCCTCCAACTTCGAGATGGACAAGGTCGATACCGCCACGCGCGAGTCCTGGGATCGCCATATCGAAATCAATCTGCGCGCGCCCCTGGTATTGAGCCAGGCCTTTGCCCAGCAGCTTCCCGAAGGTGTCGACGGCAATATCGTCAATCTGCTGGATCAGCGGGTATGGAAACTGACTCCCTACTTCCTGTCGTATACCGTGGCCAAGAGCGGCCTTTGGACCTTGACCCGGACGCTGGCCCTGGCGCTGGCGCCGCGCATCCGCGTCAACGGCATCGGACCCGGTCCGACCCTGCCGAGCGAGCGCCAGAGCGCCGAGCAATTCCGCCAGCAGCAGCTTGCCGTGCCGTTGAAGCACGGCTCGACGCCCGAGGAGATCGCCGCCACTTTGCGCTTCATCATGGCGACCCCCTCCATGACCGGACAGATGATCGCGCTGGATGGCGGCGAGCATCTGGGCTGGGCGCAATCCTCGCGCGGTTTCGTTGCGAGCGAATGAGAGCGGGAGGATAATGATCCATGAGCAAGGTCAGGACAGACCGAACGGCCAAGGCGGTCCGCGCGGCGTCGGCCACGGAAAGCTTGCGCGGCGAATCCCGCGTCTTCGTGCGCGATCTGATGATGACGGCCAAGATCGGCTTGCATCAGCATGAGCGCCTGGCCGGCCAGCGCATTCGCGTCAATCTGGATCTGACCGTCGCCGACAGCGGACCCATCGACGACGATTACGACAACGTGGTCTGCTACGGCGGCTTGGTGACCGGCCTGCGCCGGGTGGTGGGTGCGGGCCATGTGAACCTCGCCGAGACGCTGGCAGAACGCATCGCCGACATGTGCCTGGCCGACCGGCGCGTGCTTAGCGCGCGGGTGCGGGTGGAAAAACTCGATGTCTTTCCCGAAGCCACCAGCGTGGGCGTCGAGATCGAGCGCTTCCAGCGGCGAACCTGACCGTCTGTTCAGCAATATATCGACGTAAGGCGCGAAGCCCTTGAAATAACGCGACTCTCTCGGTGGCCAAAACGCCGCCCGCGCGACCGAGTTTTGCACAACCCCCGCCCGGGCCGCCGGGCCGGAGGCGAGTCAAGCCCGAATTTGTTTGAATGACAAAACTGTAACGTGACGGTCTTAAATAAGCGGCCAACTTCAATGACTTGACGTTTCTGCCCAAATTTTAAGCAAATAGATGAAAGTAACGGAATCGCTAGGCTTGGATACCGGTCGGCGCTAGTTTTCGACAAAGTTATCCACAGATTCCGTGGATATCTAACGGCAAGCGGAAACGGACCCTAGGAACGATGGCGGAAGACACCGCAGAGAACGGCCGGAATCTGCGCCCTCGCGGCGTATTGGCGCGCGGTCTCGACGTCATTGTCGAGGCGGTGAAGCAACTGCCCGCGAGCCCGGGCGTCTATCGCATGCTGAACAAGTCAGGTGATGCGCTCTATGTCGGCAAGGCGCGCAATCTGAAGAAGCGCGTCGTCGCCTATACCCAGATCGGCAAATTGCCCGAACGCCTGCGCCGGATGGTGGCCGAGACGGCGCAGCTCGAGGTCGTCACCACCAACACCGAAGTCGAGGCGCTGCTGCTGGAGATCAATCTGATCAAGCGGCTCATGCCGCGCTACAACGTGCTGCTGCGCGACGACAAGTCCTTCCCCTATATCCTCATCACCGGCGATCACGCCGCTCCGCAGATCGCCAAGCATCGCGGCGCCCGCGCGCGCAAGGGCGACTACTACGGCCCCTTCGCCTCGGCCGGCGCCGTGCACCGCACCATCACGGCGCTGCAGCGCGCCTTCTTGCTCCGCTCCTGTGCCGACAGCGT